>JAYTTL010000408.1:0-1001 GCA_043745325.1 Actinomycetes bacterium | reverse complement strand
ATTCCAACGATTGCAAAGTAGGTTCCAACTAAAGCCGATAATCTAGAAACCGATGCGAGGGTTGAATAGACTGAGGTAAAATCACTCTTCCGCACCGTGGTCAGTTGCAGCGCGAGAGTCAGACCTAGGCCACCACCAAGTACAAGCGCGGCCCAGTCGGTACCTGCCCCTGAGTGTTTGTAGATGCGGGTCGGTTGCGTCACGCGCCAATTAGACCCCTTAAACCTGAGAACTAACTGAACCTAGGCCGTGAGGCTGGTGGGATTAAGGCTTGGTGCCTGCTACCCACATGTTTCCAAGGGGAACGATTACTTTAATCTTGCTTAAAAGGTTACCCAACGGACTGTCTAAAACTCGCCTTCTAAAAGTACGAGAAATAGGAATCAAATGGAGAATATAGGCCAGCGAATAATGGTTGTTATACGCGCCAGATCGCACATCGATAAATCCAATTTTTTTAAATAAAGCTTCGCCAGATTTTCGCGTGTATAGATGTGTGTGCTCGACATCGATTATAGGCGAGCGCTCTCCCATTAATCGCGCCGACCACGATCGCTCATTATGGATGGCCACAACAAATACGCCGCCAGTTTCAAGGGCGCTCATGCAATCTCGAAGCGTCGCAACGGGATCCGTTAAATGATCGAGGGTATGAAACATAGTTCCAACTTCAAAAGAACCATTTACGAGGACGCCAGATTTCATCATGCTTGCAATCATGTGTGGTTTGATATCGGCCCGAGCGGCATTAATCGCTTCAGTGCTTGGCTCTACGCCAACAACTGTGGCAAACCCACCATCTTTGGCGGCTTCAAGAAAGAACCCATTTCCGCCACCAACTTCAAAGATAGATTTCTTGAATTTCTTTCCATTTAGGGCCTTTTTCACTAGGTCAAAATAAGTTTTCTTCAGGCCATTCACCTCAGTTGAATAATCAAAAGTCGACTCAACATAGAGTTTTTCCAAATCAACATCTAAGACTGGATCTGAGCGAAGCAGTG
>JAYTTL010000407.1:0-1004 GCA_043745325.1 Actinomycetes bacterium | reverse complement strand
GAGTTCGTTTTCAAGTTTGAGAAGATAGGTTTCTTTGGCCGGATCAACGCAATCTTTTTGTCCCAGTTTTGCGTCGAGATCATCGATTTTTTTGAGAACATCCTTGAGAAGTTGATAAGTAGACCAATCGAAGGCGGGGTTTGTGACAGGGACGTTTTTGTTGAAATAGTCATAGACTGCACTAGACGCACACATTTGTTTCTCCATTTATTTTACAATTAAAAATGCCATGAGGCATGATCTGTTTGCCGAGTTCGTTACCGATACAATTCCAACCATCACGCTCTCGTCGTGCAAAGAGTTCGAGTTTCGATGCCTCGGGATAATGCTTTTCGGCCCAGTGATGGAGCGTTTCCGGCTTAGCAGAATTTCGCTGTTCCATGGGAGGTGCCCGAAAAAGCGAGAGACCCTGTGTGCCCATTTTAGGTGCCCTAGGCTTACCTTTTGTTGCTACCAGAACAATTTCGCAATTGCTCCGAGACCAGTAACCCATCGCCTGACGATCTTTGGCCCAGACCATGTACGATTTGTAGGTGAGGCCCCAGTCGGTCAAAAGAGCCATAGCCGATGCCAAATGTGGGGATGTAGACCACATCAAAACAACGGCGTCCTTGGCCAGTAGACTGTTCACACAAGGCCGCAGGGCGCGTAGAGCCTCGATTTCCATCAGACTATATTTCGGACTTTTCTTATTTCCTTTGGACGAATATGCCTTAAAAGACCAGGGCGGATCGATAATAGCAACGCCGCTGGCGGTATATAAAATTGGCTCAAGCGTCATTTAATCTCCTAAAATATTCAGTATAGTTTTAATATTTTGCTCTTCGTTGCCAAACAACGGGGTATAACTGTTTTTTGTGGAAATTATTTTGTCTATAATGATGTCGTCTAACTCACAGGCTTCATCGTAGCTTTGATTGCGTCCCGATGTGTCATAGTTCTTATTTCGGTATAACAAAAACGTCAAATTTTCAAACTCGTTGAACGTCGCATCAAAGAATTTT
>JAYTTL010000406.1:0-1002 GCA_043745325.1 Actinomycetes bacterium | reverse complement strand
CCGAATCGCGTAATTCAACTCGGTCAGACTATAAAATAATTGATCGCGTATGGGCGCATAAATTCGTTTGTAAGCAACCGAGACAGCACCTTCTACACTTGCCTTGTCGCGTGGTTTACACACGCGTGCAGCCATTGCAGTGATGCCGTAGTATTCAGCAAAAAGCTCCATCGCCTCTGTGAAGATCGGTTCATAACGACTGGCCCGGATCACTGCCGATCTTAAGTTATCGCACTTGATACTTTGCGTAGCGCCATTGATAAAATAAAAAGCATTGGAACATCCGCTGATAAAATCTTCTTGCTTTTGAGAACGCAATGCTTCTACATAGGTGTAATTACTAAACGGAAGAATGCATACCAACACTTGGCAAGCATGTATTTCTCCAGTAGATCGATCTACATAGCTCAACGTATCACCGGCAAAATCAACCATCATCTGCCGACCAGGTTCATGCGTAAAATGCATCACTGCATTTTTTATCTTCTCGGCCTTTGATAGATGATCGCAAAACTGAGAGTAGCTATAACCATCACAATAGGATTGACGATACTCGTCCCATAACAACAAGCGGGTGACACCGGTTCTGCGCAGTTCTTTTGAAAAGTGAGCAATTCTTTTATTGAAGTCAATTCTTCGTTCACATTGAAGAGCATGATCCGCTTTTTTCCTGATCAAAAGGTCATGTAACGCTTGCTCATCAAGAAGTGATAATTGTTCAAGCGAAAGTTTACTTTGTTCCATACAAAGCTTGTATTCTCTCACCGTATTGCGTGAGACGCCACTCATCCGAACGATAGAACGAATGCCATAATTTTTATTCAGTAGATCGACGATCTGTTTGAGTTGATGCATACCAATGGATTTTCCGGCCATAGCTTTAAATGTTTTAGACATCAAAGCGAAGCCATTTTAAATCAAATCCAAATTACCAGAGGGTGGGTCAATATGCCGGAATGTCAGCCTCTATAGGTGGGTCAACATGCTCCGGAATAATGTCAA
>JAYTTL010000405.1:0-1003 GCA_043745325.1 Actinomycetes bacterium | reverse complement strand
TGAATCTTTGCACATTCAAGGAGAGCATCTGTTAATACTTGCGGCGCCATAACATGACTCTGCCAAAAAGAATCTTGACTCACCTCTAAATCTCTACCCTTTACATTGTGATGTAATCGGTGACTGCCCTGCGTTAATCGTGCTCTGCCTGCAGTGTGCTTTGGAGCAAGCGCGATGCTTCTCCCGCTCGCACTGCCTACCGAGATTTCAACTCGAACATCACTCTTCCAAGTGAGAGAGGCCAGTTCGGGCATTCCCATCTCTTTGACGGCGATAACACAATCAGTGACCGGGACTACGGTATGCGTGCCTGCGGCATAAAAGCCGAGTTTTCCATCATTTGTCGTGGTGGCAGTTAATCGAGTGCGCCAATGTAACGCTTCGGCAACTTCTTCAACTTCGACGTCAATATCCATCTTTGCAATTCGCAAAAACTGTTCGTTTATCACGGCCGATTTAAGTTGGCGTTGGCGCACTAATGAGATGTGTTGGAAATCGCAGCCTCCACATCCCGCCCGATGTGCAAATACGCATGGTGCAATGACGCGATCAGGTGAAGGTAGCAGTACGTCAATAACATCACCGCGATTAAAGGATTTTCCAATCGAGGTTATAACCACTCGACAGTTTTCACCTGGGATTGCGTGGCGAACAAAGATGAGCGCGCCATCGAAGTGGGCAATACAGTGACCACCATGAACCACCTTGCCTATCTCAACTTCAATAACATCCCCGACTTTGCAGCGAATTGAATTAGTTGATGTCATAGTTACAAGCCTATTGGTGTACGTTTGTTCATATGCATGTAGTCATCATGGGTTGCGGTCGAGTCGGTTCTTCTTTAGCGGGTGAACTCGAGCGCGCTGGTCACTCGGTTTCAATCATTGATCAATCTCGCGAGGCATTTCGGCGTTTGGGTCCGGATTTTAAGGGAACCACCGTTACGGGCGTCGGTTTTGATCGTGATATTTTATGCGAAGCTGGAATTGAAGGCGCCGATGCT
>JAYTTL010000404.1:0-1010 GCA_043745325.1 Actinomycetes bacterium | reverse complement strand
CTTGGGGACTCCAAGGTCTCTGGTCTTAAGTTGCGTGATACCACTGATGGCAGTGAAAGTGAGCAGGCTCTCACAGGTCTTTTTATTGCAATTGGGCATATTCCTCGGAGTGAATTGATTACTGAGCAAATCACGCTCAATGCCGAGGGATATGTAGAAGTTGAGGGTCGTTCTACCCGAACTAATATCCCCGGCGTCTTTGCCTGCGGGGATCTTGTAGATCACACCTACCGCCAAGCGATAACTGCGGCAGGCTCTGGGTGCCAGGCCGCACTTGATGCCGAAAAATATCTCTCCCACTAGTAAAGTTCACTCACTACAAAAAGAAGATTTGGAGATCTACAATGGCAACTATCAAAGTTACAACTGAGACATTTGATACTGAAGTACTCAAAAGCAGTACTCCAGTTTTAGTTGATTTTTGGGCTGAATGGTGTGGGCCTTGCCGCGCAGTAGGACCAATTCTTGAAGAAATCTCAAACGAGTTTGGTTCAAAGTTAAAAATTGTAAAACTTAATACTGATGAAGAGTCTGCAATAGCTATTAAATATGGCATCACATCAATTCCAACGATGAATGTTTTTGTCAATGGTGAGGTTGTGAAGACTATTGTCGGCGCAAAACCAAAACCGGCGCTCCTGAAAGATCTTGCCAGCTTTATTGCCTAAATATCTTTAAGGGTCACTAATGCATGAATTAGATGAAGCACAAATTCGCTCCTTTCAACAGGAGAGAGGCTTGAGCGTTACTGGCGCCTTAGACGCAATTACTGTACGTGCCCTTGAAGAGGCTCGGTGGAAACTTGGTGATCGCTCACTCAATCTTCAAGAATCACCTCTCATGCGTGGTGATGATATTGCCGAACTTCAATCACGTTTAACGCAAATGGGTTTTGATTGCGGACGAGTCGATGGAATATATGGTCTCCGTTTAGAATCTGGGGTTAAAGAGTTCCAAAAGTCCGTTGGTATTTCTGTAGATGGTAAGTGTGGGCCTGCCACTATCATCTC
>JAYTTL010000403.1:0-1010 GCA_043745325.1 Actinomycetes bacterium | reverse complement strand
GTTGCGAAGTTAATTCTTACCGATGGGGTTTCATCGATGCGCCTAACCCAAGTGCGTTGTGGTGGAGCCTTTATTATTCTTGGAAGCTATATTTTCCTGCGCTACCGTGAAAAACTGCGTACGACTAAGGCCGAGCTTCCACATTTAGCGATTTATGGCGTAGTTGGATTTTTAGCTGTACAGGCTCTTTATTTTGTAGCCATTACGCGGTTGCACGTGAGTATCGGCTTAATAATGGAGTTCACTGCACCTATTTGGATTGTTCTGTGGCTTCGATATGTGAGGAAGAAGTATGTTCCTCCGCTGATGTGGATCGCCATCTTTATGGCTTTTAGTGGGCTGGTCTTGATCGCCCAAGTGTGGAAAGGAAGTACTTTAGATCCGATAGGTGTTATCGCCGCCCTTGCCGATGGAATTATGTTGGCCACGTTCTTTCTGCTCGGAGAAAAACTCTCAGCTAAACGCGATGTTGAATCGCTCATGGTCTACGGCTTTGGTTTTGCATCCCTAGCTCTAGCAATCACCATGCCTCTATGGTCTTTTCCAACTGAAATTTTTTCTCAAAGTATGAACTTACAGGGTCGCTTTGCCGCTTACAGTGTTTCTGGATGGGTGCTGATTGCTTGGGTCATCATTATGGGCACTATCGTTCCGTACTTACTTGTTGTGAATGGATTAAAACTTTTGTCGGCATCAACGAGTAGCGTCATGGGAATGGCCGAGCCGGTATTAGCTGGAGTATTTGCTTGGATTTGGTTATCTGAAAAATGGAGTTTTATTCAATTAATTGGCGGCGTGATTGTAATTGTTGGAATTACTTTGGCCGATAAAGCACGAACCTCTTCGCATTAAATGTAATTGACTAGTTCCCGGAGGAGTTGTCCTCTGGGGATAGCGATTCACGTTGTTGTGTCCAGTCTGTACCAGAGCCTGGATTTTGTGGCATATCGTAGAAACGTGCGTAGTGCAGTTGAGCCGCGACCGTTATCGTGCGCGTTGGTCCATTACGG
>JAYTTL010000402.1:0-2975 GCA_043745325.1 Actinomycetes bacterium | reverse complement strand
TATACGATTTTGGCGCCATAAGATAAATGCAATTGGAAAGAGTAGAAATATCGGTAAGAACTTTGTAGATATAGAGATTCCAATCGCGAGCGCGCTATAAGTAAAAGACTTGCGATCAAACCAATAAATTGCCAACATCATTGTAAAGATTGCCCATAAATCCCAATTGATAAACAATGATGCAATCATTGCTGGGGCAACTGGTAAAAGATATCCGAACTCCGGTTTCATTTTTCTTACTAAGAAAACTAATCCAATGAAGATAGACGCCAATAAAATTGCGTTGAGATTGAAATAGGCTATCGGTGAATTAACGAAAGCGGCGGTTACAAACATTACGATTCCGGTTAGTACCGGATACTCAACCGCATTTGTCTCGCTCGAATAAGGCCACTGGTTTTTATCTAAATTACGCGCGCCATAGAGTGTAGGAAGGTCGCTATAGCAAGCGTGAATATATTGATCTGGCGTCGCCCATGTTGTGCTTTCGCAATGTGAAAATTTCGCAAATGAAAGGAGGGATGCAAGCACCGCTAACACAAAAACTGCTTTAAAACCAGGTATTGCTTTCGAACCAAATGCTGCTTTAGAAAAAATTGCCATCAGGGAGTTCGTGTCTGTATTCCACCCGATGTCATCTCAATAGGTTCTAAACCACCAATATTTGATGGAGCTGGGAAGTCTTTTATAGGTTGCCCTTTGAGTGCACCTTTCATAAACGCAGTCCAGATTCTTGCCGGGATAGTTCCACCTGTTACCGAAGTGAGCCCCCCAATTCCATTGAGAGATTCAGAAGCGCTATCTCGAAAAAGTGCAACCGACGCGGCAAGTTGTGGGGTGTAGGCACTAAACCAAGCCGATGCATTGGACTGCGATGTACCCGTCTTTCCTGCGGCTGGACGATTGAGAGCTAATGCAGCCGTACCGGTTCCGCCAGTGACCACGCCTTTAAGAGCATACGTTAGATCAGCCATAACCTCTTTAGAAAATACTTCTTGGGATTCCTGCTTGGCCTCATACAGCACCCCTTTATTTGTTCCCAATACTTGGGCGACTAAATATGGTTTGGACTTAATTCCTTGCGCGGCAAATGTTGCATAGGCATTAGCGACATCAATGACATGTGGGCTAGCGGCACCGAGAACAACCGAAGGTGTTGGCATCATCGCAACTGATTCAGGAATTCCTGCCCTACGTGCAACATCAACAACGGCGGCTGGGCCAACTTTAATTCCTAAGGGAACAAAAACTGTATTGATTGAATGTTTGGTTGCATACAACAAATCAACTTGACCCCATCCTTCATTTCCATAATTTGAAACTTCGTAAGGTTTTCCCGCGTCATCAAATACTTGTGGTGAATCACCGTTC
The DNA here is from genome assembly GCA_043745325.1 of Actinomycetes bacterium. Lineage (GTDB taxonomy): Bacteria > Actinomycetota > Actinomycetes > Nanopelagicales > Nanopelagicaceae > Planktophila. The sequence goes on along the minus strand of JAYTTL010000402.1, from coordinate 1,604 downwards.
CACATCGATGTCAGGGGAATTCCCTGTTCTAGTGCAGCAATAATTGCAAAGGGCTTAAACGTCGAGCCGGCCAATGCAATTGATTGGGTCGCATCACTTAGTTGACGAGCTAAGTAATCCTTACCACCGTAAAGCGCGACGATTTCCCCAGTACCCGGACGGATTGCAACAAGACCAATGTGTAGATTATCCGGTGCTTTTTTCGGATAAAGTTTATTGATTGCATCTACCGCCGATTGCTGGGCTTTTTGATCTAATGTCGTCTTAATTACTAACCCGCCAACTAATAATTGATCTTGACTAAAGCCAAGTTTTGCCAATTCTTTTTGTACGGCTTCGATAACGTGACCTTTCGGACCACTTAACTGACCAGAAGTTGAGCGGGGTGCAATCGCTGGAAACTTCATGTTGGCTGCATCTTTCTCATCTATCCAACCAGCGTCAATCATTCCATTTTTAACATACTCAAATCGCGCCATTAATCGCGCTTCATTGCCCTCTTTGAATGCAGGGTCATATAAACCAGGTGAGCGCAAAATAGCTGCAATGACGGCGGCCTGGGCATTGGTGAGTTGATCAACATTGCGATTGAAATACTGTTGCGACGCGGTCATGACGCCGTAAGAACCACGTCCAAAGTAAATTGTGTTTAAATAATTTTCAAAAATCTGATCTTTGGATAATCGATTTTCCAGTTTAATGGAAATGACTAACTCTTTAATTTTGCGTTGAATAGTTCGGCTAGGTGATAGAAATGCAGTTTTTGCATACTGTTGAGTGATTGTTGAGCCACCTTGCAGTGATCCACCTTTCAGATTATTAATAATTGCGCGGACAATTCCCGTAACACTAAATGCCCGATTAGAATAAAATCCGCGATCTTCGGCGGCTAAGACGGCATGGCGTAGATTCAATGGAATTTTTGCTAGTGGAACAATCTGTCTATTTTGGGTTCCAACGCGACCGATTTCTTCGCCATTAGAGTATTGGATTATCGTTGATTGACTATTGACATAGGCATTCGGATCGGGAATTTGAACAGTAAAGTAAGCCATTGCAAAGAGAACTGCGGCGGCAATGAAACCAAAGCCTCCAAGAAATACCGCAGTTCTAAAAATCAGTTTGCGAAGCATTAGTCAAGGCTACCGTGCCGCGTAATCTTCATCCTCTAGTGTGCGAGTCTTTCGAGGCGCTTTGCGCTCCCGCCCATCACCTAAGACAAATGAAGCACATAAGTGATTCCACAAACATTCTCGGCAAACCTCCACGATATAGACCCGAAATTCACCAAATTCGCTCTCCATTTCGCATAACTCTTGAGGAGACTTAATGCGGCCTGAGTATTGCCCTAATTGTTCACCAAAGGTGTACCGAAGCTCGACTAGTGAGTTCTTTTTGCAGACCGGACAGTTTCGAGTTGTTCTTTCTCCATGCCACTTTGCCGCACGCAGCAGATAAGGGTCAGCATCACAGGCATCAACCTTCCCACGAAAGAGCGCTAAAAGCGTTGCGCGTTTTTCTAGTGAATAGTCAATGTGTAAGCGTTGAGATTTCATTATTGCTAAGAATAATCCAACTTCTGCGACTACGCTCTTTCTTATGGA
>JAYTTL010000401.1:0-11140 GCA_043745325.1 Actinomycetes bacterium | reverse complement strand
ACTTTATATCCACCAATCAACGGGATTCCAACTGGAATATCGATGTTGTAACGGTAACCATGTGAGTACAGCGCAACAGTTCCATTGAAGTTAGCTGGGACCATCATGGAGTACGGAGCACCATCAGATGTCACGCCAACGCATGATTCAATAGGGGACTTGCCATCGCATGCAGGTGCAGCATTTGCTGCTACTGGAATCGAAACAATGATTCCGGTTACAAGTGCGGTTGCACTAAAAAATGCAACTAAACGTTGTCTTCTCATTAGTTTGGTAATCCCTTCGCTGGCATTGGTGGTCGCTTGTAGTTTGATTTAACAACTGCGCCAGTTCCCGAATCGGTTGTATACGTCGTGTAAGTGCCACCTATTGGAAGTAGGTCACCTGTTGGTGAGTACTTACCAACCCAATAACCGGTTAGTCCTACGTGACTTGTACCTGTGTAGCCAACTGGAGTCAACGCCGAGTTAGCCAATGTGGCGCCTTTGGTATTGAGAACGTCCATCAAAGATTTCCGTGTTGGATTATCGCCTGCAGCTTTGAGAGCTTGCGCAGTCATAAATGCCGTGTTCATACCAAGTAAAACGTTGAGATCAAAAGCCGAGCCCGGTACTGCCTTGGCATAAATATCGGAGAAGAGTTTGATGTACTCATCATTGAGATCAGTCGTGGCAGGAACCGGTGAAAAACCAATTGCGTTATAGAGAACGCCGGCTGGTACTCCCGTGAGTTTGATAGTTGTGGCATCGCCACCAACTGAACCAAGCATCCACTGAGGAGCATATTTCAATACCGCTGCAGTTCCGAGCATTGCAGATGTCGCACTTGATACTCCAAAAAGAATCACAACGTCGGCTTCAGCGGCCTTGAACTTTGTAATCCAGCCAGCAGCTGCTGCGGCTCCTTGTGATCCTGAGGCATAAGCAACCTTGACTGCAAAGTTAACTCCTGCAGTTTTGAACCCTGCGAGGGCATCACTTCCAAAGTCATCGTCTTGATAGAGAAGTCCTATCTTTTTGCCTGGAAAGTTTTCAGCAATGTATTGACCCATAATCTTTGCTTCCATAATGTATGAAGGAAGAATTGCATACGTGGTTGGATACTTTTTCGCATCGGCAAATCCACTAAATCCTGTATTTACAAATAGGACTGGAACGCCGCGTCTTCCGGGATTGACCGAAGATGCAACGGCTTTTACATTTGCAGTTCCCAGAGGTGCTAGCAATGCCATGACTCTATCTTTTAAGATTAACTCATTGGTCCTTGCAACGGCTTCAAATGGAACATAGCGATCATCTTTAACTATAAGTTTGATCTTGCGTCCATTGACACCACCATTTGCGTTCAGATAATCAAAGTAGGCCTTGGCCGCGCCCGGGATTTTGTTATAACCAAGAGATGCTGTTCCTGTCATTGGCAACGTCATTCCGAGTTTAATCTGGAATGAGTTTACGCCAACTTCACCCGCATGAGCCGGTACTGCAGTAGCAGTCATGCTCGCTACGGCAAGCACCGCAGAAACTGATAACAATTTCCGACGATTCATTGCTTTCATGTGTTTCCTTCCATCGAGGGTTTGGTTAGAGCTTTAACTCTTTTTCTTAGCCAATTTCTTCATCGAACGTACACGATGCGCTTCAACTGGTCCATTAGGTACAAATAGAACAACGATGATGAGCAGCGTGCTCACCATGAAGCCCGGCAAGTTCGTGGTGATATTTTCAGAGCTACCGATGCGATTGGCCACCACATCAGCGATCTCTGGAATTGCCACCAGTGTCACTGCCCCAATCATGACGCCTGAGAGGGTAGTTACGCCAGATAGAACCGCGCCAGTTAGCAGAGAAAATGAGAGGGATAAGGGGAAGGCGCTGGGGGAGACCGTGCCAATTGTCATAGAAAGCAGGGCTCCGGCCAATCCTGCGATGCCGGCGCTAATGGTAAATGCCAGAATTTTGCTACGTCCGATATGTATGCCCGATAACTGCGCGGCGACCTCATTGCTTCGTCCGGCACGCCAATTGCGGCCATAGCGTGAGTGCAGAATGTTGCGCAGCAGCCACATGGATATCAGCGCGGCAAGCCCTGAGATCCAGAAATACCACTTATATTGCGTGAAGCTCTCACCCAGACTAACGGGCGGGAAACCCACATCAAATAAGAGGCCTTGTTCCCCGCCCAGGATTGAAAATTGATTGGCAAGAGACGGTAGTCCCACAGCTAGAGCCAAAGTAGTGCCCGCAAGGTATGGGCCAGATAAGCGTGCCGCGGCAGCCCCTAATAACGCCCCTCCAATTGCTGCGGCAAGTACTGCGATAAAAAAACTTAGCACAATCGGTAGATGAAGTTCATTGCGCGCCAGAGCCGCGCTGTAAGCACCAATCGCCATAAGCGCGCCATGGCCGAGTGAAACCTGACCTGAATAACCGGTCAATAAAATAATTGAGGCGATTGCTATCACAAAAACAGCAATCGATGCGCCTTGATATACACGTAGTTCATCTACACGATTGCTGAGTAAAAATAATATAAAACCGAAAATTATGAACAAACCCATATTATTTGAGTTTTTTAATTTATGCACGGCGATCTACCTTTACTCCGACGATTCCTTGTGGACGTATGAGGAGAACAATTAATAAGACTATAAAAGGTGCGATGAAAAATAACGAACTACTTACATACATCAAAACAAAAGAGATTACTAAACCAAGAAGCAATCCTCCAATGACGGCGCCAACTAAACTCTCTAAACCACCAATCACTGCGGCAATAAAGCCCGAAACAAGAAGAAGTGAAAATTCAATTGAATCTGGCGAAAAAGTTCCATTGCCATTTACTGTCTGAAACATTCCTGCAACGGCGCCAGCTGATCCTGCTAACGCCCAGCCCAAAGTGCGCACGAGATCTACTTTAACTCCTGAGAGTCTGGCAATTTCAGGTGAAAAAGCCGACGCGCGAAGAGCCAAGCCGATATTAGTTTTTTGGAAGAGAATTGTAAGTAGCAACACGAGAACTACGACTGTAAGTAAAATGAGTAGTTTTAATGGTGAAAATACTAAAACTTCGCTTCCGAGGGTATAACCATAATTTGAAACTGGACCAATAATGCGAACATCTTGACCACCCCAAATTGACGCGGTAATCGCGCGAATAACTCCGAGTAAACCCAAAGTCGCAATAATAGGTGCAACGGATGCAATGGGACCCGAGGTACTTCGCTTAACGAGAAAGCGCAGAAAAACTAACTCAATAATTGCAGCGAATAAAGCACCACCAAGCATGGCAACAGGAAGTGCAATCCAAAAAGAATTCATGTGCACCATGGCTTCATAACCAAAGTATGTTGAAAGAAGTGCCATACCTGCTTGAGCGAAGTTAATCACTCTGGTACTGCGCCAAACCAAAACAATCGCCATCGCCATCAAAGCATAAATAGATCCAGCAGTAATACCGATTAAAAAAGTATTTATTAATTGAAACATAATTAATAGCCCAAATAGGCCGTACGGACCTTCGGATCGGCGATCAACGATGGTGCACTACCAGCAATTGCAACACTACCTAAATTAAGAACCACACCAGTATCGGCAATCTTGAGAGCTCCCATCGCGTTTTGTTCAACTAAAACTACAGTCAGCCCCCTGGATGTTGTTAAATCTTTAATTGTTTGAAAAATCTGTTCAATTACAAGGGGCGCTAATCCAAGTGAGGGTTCGTCCAATAACAATAACTCTGGCTTTGACATTAGCGCACGGCCAATCGCTAACATTTGTCGTTCACCACCCGATAAAGTATCGGCGCGATGGGACAGACGCTCGCCAAGTCGGGGGAAGATTTCAATAATTTCACTCTGACTCACAGAACTCTCTTTTTTGTTACGTCTCCACATTGCACCGAGCGCTAAATTTTCGGCCACAGTTAACTCTGGAATTACGGCCTTGCCTTCAGATACGTGCGAAATTCCATTTCTGACTAAATGCTCAGGTTTACCCTTAAACAAATTGTGAGCATTCCATGTAGCGCTTCCATATGTTGGTTTTACAAGACCTGATAATGTGCGCAAAAGCGTGGTTTTCCCAGCTCCATTGGCACCGATGATTGCTCCAAGCTCGCCCTTAGCAAAGGTGAATGAAACTTCATTGAGGGCTCGAATTGCACCGTGGTGAACTGTTAATTGAGAAACCGTTAAAGTCATGAGCTGCCAACTCCCAAATACGCCGCAATTACAGCTGGGTCTCGGCGTACGCTCTCTGCATCACCGCTAGCAATGACCTCGCCGAAGTTAAGTACATATAGCTTGCTGCAAACACTCATCACAACATCCATGTGGTGTTCGACTAACAAAACCGACATTTCGGCACTTAAATTTCGAATCAATACATTCATCCACTCAATATCTTGGACTCCCAAGCCACTGGCCGGCTCATCCATCAACAATATCCGTGGTTGACTCACTAACGCTCGTGCAATCGAAACACGTTTAGCATCAGGATAGGAAAGTGTTTCGGCCCGACGATCTGCAAGGCCCCCGGCATAAACACGCTCTAGTGCAATACGTGCTCGCTCACGTATGCGTCTTTCATCCTTAGTGTTGCGGGCCAAAGCGGCCGATATCAATCCTGATTGAGCTAAATGTTGGGCGCCAATCATCACATTTTCAAGAACCGATAAGTCGCCGAATAAACCAACGCCTTGCAGAGTACGAGCAATACCAAGTTCTACTAAATTATCTGGGCGGGGGAAATCGCGCTTCTTGCCAAAGAGATAAAAACTTCCAGAATCTGGAGTGACCAGACCGCAGAGGGCGTTAAATAAAGTTGTTTTACCGGCTCCATTTGGACCAATCAGAGCAATTACTTCATTTTTTGCAAGATCGAGATAGACATCATTGAGAACACGGAGACCGTCAAAAGAGATAGAGACTCCTTCAACTCGCAGCGCTGCGTTATTAGTAGACATGAGGTGCGTAGATTCTAGGCACTCGCGGACCAATTCGTGTGGTTATTTCGTAGTTAATTGTCGATGCGGCTTTGCCCCAATCATCGGCTGTATATTCACCATGCGAGCCATCACCAAAAATAACCACCCAATCTCCAGATGAGCACGTGGAATCTGGCCCTAAATTAACGACAAATTGATCCATTGAGACGCGCCCAATAATTGGTGCACGTTTACCATCTATAAAAACACCAGCACCCTGTGAAATTCGTGGGATTCCGTCGGCATATCCCATCGCGACAATTCCAAGAGTTGTATCGAATTCAGTGGTTGCCGCGCCGCCATAACCGACAAAAGATCCTGCCAGAACTTTCTTTACAAGGTGAAGTTTTGCTCGCAGTTGCATTGCCGGCTTTAACCCTAAACTTTTACTATCCCCTAAGGTATTCACATCTGGTGATAACCCATACATTGCAATTCCAACCCGCACTAAATCTAAAGCCGCGTCGTGATTTTTCATCGTAGCTGCTGAATTTGAGATGTGTTTGATTGCAGGTTTAATTCCAATTGCCGCCAAATCTTCGACCATAGATTTAAAACGATTGAGTTGATCGGTATTTTGTCTTTCATCAGGTTCATCAGCGCGAGCAAAGTGAGAGAAAACGCCAACAACTTCTACTTGTGAAAAATCCTGCAATAAAAACTCACTCCATTCATCTAAAAAGCCACCTCGCGTCATGCCTGTATCAAGTTCAATGTGAATTCGCGCTCTCAACTTAAGTTCTGAAATCTCATGAAATACAGCGATCGATGAGACTGCAACATCTACATTGTGGCTGTGGGCTGCGTTGAAATCCGATCCTGGGGGAAGCAACCAAGCCAGAATCGGAATTCGAACACCATGAGTGCGCAGTGCAATCGCTTCTTCAAGCAGGGCAACTCCCAACCAATCAGCACCGCTCTTTTCTGCTACGAGGCCAATCTGAATTAATCCATGACCGTATGCATCGGCCTTAACCACGGCCATAAATCGGGTTTCGCACATCGTCTTTAGCAGAGAAATATTTGCGCCAATCGCAGCAATGTCGATTCGAGCCTCCGCGCGGTGCTCCATTAGCTGCGCTCCACGATGACCATCGCCGTCGCGATTCCGCCATCGTGTGAAAGTGAGAGATGTACATGCGCACCATCAATTAAATCGGCAATAGCGCCGCAAAAAAGAAAAACAGGTTTACCATTTTCTAAATTTGAAACTTCAACCTCGTGCCAAGCCAGAGCTCTACCCGCACTTAATGCCTTAGCAAGTGCCTCTTTAGCGGCAAAGCGCGCGGCCAGAGAAGCAACGGGTTTGATACGCTCACTAGGGGTGAAAATCTTCTCACGTAAGCCAGGTGTGCGCTCGAGAGAGGTCTTAAAGCGCTCGATATCAACGACATCGATGCCAATTCCATCAATCATGGCGTTAACTCTAGTGGAGTTGACTCTTTGATGGAACGTAGCGATCTACTGCAATAACTGCGACTAATAATGCGCTGCCGATAAAGAGACCACCAAGCAAATCCGTAAACCAATGCGTATGGCGAATGAGTGAGACTAAGCAGATAGTAAGTGAGATCGTCACAACACCGAACGTTGCAAGCCGACCCTGATATCTATCCACGCGTGCATATCGATAAATTAAATATGCCAAAACTCCCCACGTTAAAACGGCATTTGAGGCATGACCACTTGGGTAGGACATCCCACCTGCATGCAATAAATCAAAACCATCGCGAGGTTTAGTTCGCCCCAAAAAGATTTTAAAAATACCTACAACGAAGTTAAGCGCTAACAAAGATAGGATCGCTAAATTAAGTGGTCGCCAAGTTTTAAACTTGTACGCGATATATAAAGCGGCAATAAGTAGAACCGTGGCAGTTAGCCATCGCAAACCTAAATCATCTAGTCGTCTTAAAATGAAACCTGACAATCCATCGAATCGAGGCCGGTGCGTGCGATTGACGTCATTATCAAAGTTAACAAGTGGGCCATTACTTAGTACCTGCTGTGTGACAACAAGAAATCCAAGAAATAGAAGCAAGGACCAACGAAGAGCCCGAAACATTTGAGCTTTGCGCATTTATTCAACCGTGACGGACTTGGCCAAATTCCTTGGCTGATCAACGTCATTGCCGCGCGCTACCGCCATTTCATAGGCAAAGATCTGCAACGGAACCGTAGCGAGAACTGGTTGCAACAGGGATGGAACAATGGGAATTCGAATAATATGTTCGGCTCCTTCGACGCGTGCGCCTTCCTCGGCAATTGCGATGACACGTGCGCCACGCGCCTTGACCTCTTGAATGTTGCTGAGCATCTTCTCATCGAGTGCGTGTTCGTGGCCTGCGGGCAAAATCGCGATAACAGGAGTTCCCTCATCAATTAAAGCGATTGGACCGTGTTTCAACTCACCACCTGCAAAACCTTCGGCATGAATATATGCAAGTTCCTTTAATTTTAACGCGCCTTCAAGGGCAACTGGGTAACCGACGTTTCTGCCAAGAAACAAAACAATATTGTTCTGGGCAAAACTCCGTGTCAGTTTTCGTAATGGCTCAACGGTCTCAAGAATTTGTTCAATCTTTCCAGGTAGTTCTAAAAGCTCGTTATATAAAACTTCGACTTGATCATCGTTGAGTTCGCCATTTACTTGAGCTAGGTGCAGACCGATTAAATAAACTGCAATCATCTGCGTTAACAACGCTTTCGTGGATGCAACCGCGATTTCTGGGCCGGCGTGGGTGTACAACACGGCATCGGATTCGCGCGGAATCGTTGAAGCATTGGTATTGCAAATCGTCAATACTCGCGCCCCCGCCGCCTTTGCATGACGCACCGCCATCAGGGTATCCATGGTTTCCCCAGATTGGGATATTGCAATCACCAGAGTATTACGGTCAATTATCGGATCTCGATAGCGATACTCACTTGCAATTTCGACCTCAACCGGAATTTTGGCCCATTTTTCAATGGCATATTTAGCAATCATTCCAGCGTGATAGGCGGTTCCACAAGCAATAACAGTTATCTTCTTCAAAGCGCGAATTTCATCGCTGTTCATCCGTAACTCATCTAAGACAATTTGTTTATTATCACTTAACCGGCCAATCAAAGTATCGGCAACTGCCTTTGGCTGTTCGAAAATCTCTTTGAGCATGAAGTGTGTGAAGCCGCCTTTTTGCGCAGCCGCAGCGTCCCAAGAGATTTCATACTCTTTAGGTTCAATATTTACTCCCTCAAGATTGGTAATGCTCACCGACGTTGGAGTAATTGTTACGACTTCATCTTGACCGAGTTCAATAGCTCTTTTGGTGTAATCAATAAACGCGGCAACGTCGGAGGCCAGGAAATTTTCGCCAACACCCAAGCCAACTACTAGTGGGGAGTTACGGCGAACTCCAACGACGACATCTGGTGCATCGGCGTGAATTGCAACTAAGGTGAATGACCCGCGAAGTGATTTTACGGCGTCGCGCATTGCGCCAGTTAAATCGCCATTGTGCTTTTTGCGAAGATCACTGAGTAAGTGAGCAACTGATTCAGTATCGGTTTCCGATGAAAAATTATGTCCGCGCAGTTCGAGATCTTTGCGGAGCTCCGAGTAATTTTCAATAATTCCATTGTGAATAACGGCTAACTTGCCCTCATTATCGACGTGCGGGTGGGCGTTATTATCAGTTGGACCACCGTGAGTTGCCCATCGCGTGTGCCCGATTCCTGAATGAACAACTGGAAGTGAGGCATCAAGTGAGCTTTCTAAATTAGATAGTTTTCCGGCTTTTTTTACGACATAAAGTTTATCCGGTGTACCAAGAGCAATCCCTGCTGAGTCATAGCCGCGATATTCTAAACGCCGCAGACCTTCAATCAGTGGAATCGAAGCAGATTGTGGCCCGGTGTATCCCACAATTCCGCACATAGTTCCCTACCCCAATTCAGTTTTTACAACATCTGCAAGAGATCTGGCAATGTCTTGGGCAAGGCTATCACTGGCCGCTTCCACCATGACTCTAACAAGTGATTCAGTCCCTGATGCACGCAATAACACGCGGCCGCTTTCTCCCAGGGTTTCGTTAGCCTTTTGTACTGCCGCTGAAATTACCGCTGATTGATGAAGGTTTTCCTTCTTAACATCTTTAACATTGATGAGAACTTGAGGAAAGCGCACCATTGTGGCGGCAAGCTCTTGAAGAGTTTTACCAGTGCGAACAACTTCTTGGAGAAGTTGTAACGCCGTTAAAATACCATCTCCGGTATTTGCAAGATCTCGCATAATCACATGGCCCGATTGTTCTCCGCCCAGTGAGTATCCATGTTCAATCATATTTTCTAATACATATCGATCACCGACTGGAGCCGTCACTACGTCAATGCCAGCATCTCTCATTGCATGCATGAAACCTAAGTTGCTCATGACAGTTGCAACCACGGTGTTGCCCTGTAACTTTCCGCGAGCCTTAAAGCCACGTGCCAGAATCGTTAATATGTGGTCACCATCGATTTCATTACCGGTGGCATCTATTGCCAGACACCTGTCGGCATCGCCATCATGGGCAATTCCGACGTCTGCACCTTCTTTTAATACGGCCGCACGCAGTTGTTGCAGATGCGTTGAACCACAATCTTCATTAATGTTCCAACCATCGGGTTGATTAAAAATTGCAATAACCTCTGCACCCGCGCGTCTATAAGCCTCAGGGGCTGTCAATGACGCCGCACCATTTGCGCAGTCAACGACAATCTTTAAACCCTTGAGTGGAGTTTCAACTGATACTAATAAATGCTTGAGATACCGCTCGGTGGCCGTGTCATCGATAATGGCCCGACCAACTCCACGACCAGTTGGGCGCTTCCACTCTTCACCCATGCGCGCTTGGATGCGCGCTTCAATGGCATCATCTAGCTTTCCACCACCGCGCGCAAATAGTTTGATTCCATTATCTGGCATTGGATTATGCGATGCGCTAATCATGACTCCGAGATCGGCGTGAGATTCTGCCACTAAATGTGCAATCGCAGGAGTTGGTAAAACTCCAACACGGAAAACGTTGATTCCAGCACTCGTTAGGCCAGCAACAACGGCTGCTTCTAAGAACTCTCCTGATGCCCGAGAGTCCTGACCAACAATTGCAGTTGGTCGATGATCTTTATTAGAAGAGCTCTCAACTAAAACGTGAGCGGCGGCAACAGAGACGTCAAGTGCGAGCTCTGCTGTTAGGTCAAAATTGGCTATGCCACGGATTCCATCGGTACCAAAGAGTGCCATTGGAACTCCTCTGCGAGACGTGGATTAGCGCTTGCTGTATTGAGAACGCTTACGTGCCTTTTTAAGGCCGTACTTCTTGCGCTCGATAACTCGTGCATCACGTGATAAGAATCCAGCTTTCTTTAACGCTGGACGATTTGCTTCTTCATCAATTTGATTGAGTGAACGTGCAACACCAAGGCGTAACGCTCCGGCTTGACCAGATACTCCGCCACCATTGATACGCGCGAAAACGTCGTACTGGTTTTCAGCACCTACTGTGCGAAATGGTTCAGAGACTGACTGTTGGTGAACTTTATTTGGAAAGTAATTCTCAAGAGTCTTACCGTTAACAACCCACTTGCCTGTACCTGGAGTCAAACGTACCCGAGCAACGGCCTCTTTACGGCGACCCGTACCGCCACCTGGTGCCTTAATCGCTGGACGGTTAGTTGCAGCCGCTGGAGTCGATGATGTATATGAAGTAGGAACTTCATTCTCATCAAGATCTGTAAGTGTTGTGTTCTCTGACATGTCCATCCCCTACTTCACGATTTGTGAAACTTGACTAAATACATATGGCTTCGGTGCTTGCGCTGCATGAGGATGGTTAGGTCCTGCATAAACTTTGAGCTTTGATGTTATGTCGCGACCTAGGCGGTTTTTAGGAATCATTCCCTTGATCGCTTTTTCAACGGCGCGAGTTGGAAACTTCTCAAGAAGCTCACCATAAACCGTTGATGTTAAGCCACCTGGAAAACCAGAGTGATGATGCGCCCACTTCTGCTTTACCTTGTTACCTGACAACGCGATTTTTTCGGCGTTAATGATGATGACAAAATCGCCCATATCCATGTGTGGCGCAAATGTTGGCTTGTGCTTTCCGCGAAGAAGAACGGCGGCATGGGATGCAAG
>JAYTTL010000400.1:0-11140 GCA_043745325.1 Actinomycetes bacterium | reverse complement strand
TTTAAAACGTTTCGTAGACTTGTCAACTCGCCATTATTGAGATCGCGCCACCGTCCTTCAGGCGTATCCCCGAGTGAGATGGGGCCGAACCTGGTTCTTATCAATCTGAGCACATCAACTTCAACCGCCTCCATCAACCTTCGTATGATGTGGTAGCGACCTTCGTGGATGGTAACTTCAATCCACCTAGCCGAGAGCTCTTTGAAAGACAAAACTCGACCCATTCCATCTTCAAGTTCGACACCTTTGAGAAGGCTCTTTTCGATACCGGCCGGCAGCTTTCCGTCGTACTCGATAATGTATGTTTTTTCTAGGCCAAAAGAGGGATGAGTCGCTCTAAATGTTAACTCCCCATCATTGGTGAGAAGTATGAGGCCTTCCGAATCTTTATCTAATCGACCAACGTGAAATAGCCGTTCTTTGCGAAGATCTATAAAATCGCTTAATGATGCGCGTCCATCAGGATCGTACATGGTTGACAAAACGCCCTTAGGTTTATGAAGTGCTAGATAACTCTTAGTCAAAGAACGCTTAATTGTCTCACCATCGACTTCAACTTTAACTAAATCTGGGTCAAATTTCGAACCCATCTCTCGAATGGTGACTCCATCTACATCTACTCGCCCAGAATCTATAAGAGCGTCGGCTCCGCGCCGACTTGTGATTCCTGCATCAGCGATTATCTTATTAAGCCGCATCTGGCCCATGGCTATCCTCCCGACAGTCAGGGGGAAAGAGTAGCGCTAGCTTTAGTCCGTTAGCGAATCGAGAATATCGTCGAGGGCATCCAGGCGAGGAAGATAGGGAGCCAGCGCCGGTAAGTCTTCCAAAGAGTTCAATCCCAAGCGTTCTAAGAAATAGCTCGTGGTCTTATATAAAATCGCCCCGCTCTCATGCTCGAGCCCCGACTCTTCAACGAGTCCTCGGGTTACTAAGGTCTTCATGACCGCTTCAACATTCACGCCTCGAATAGCCGACACTCTCGCCCTTGAAACAGGTTGCCGATAGGCAACAACAGAGAGCGTTTCTAACGCTGCCTGAGTTAATCGTGACTGCTGGCCGTCAAGGACAAATTTCTCTACAACGCCTGCGAAATCAGGATGGCTGTAATATCGCCAACCCCCATTAATCTTTTTCAATGCAAAGCCTCGATTCTCACAGCTGCTCACCAGCTGCTCAATCGCTAAATCGATCTCTTCAACGCTCTGTCCTAGAACACTAGCCAAAACTAACTCCGTAACCGGCTCATCGACGACCATCAAAATCGCCTCAATCGAACGCTCGACCTCAACATTAGACATTTTCACTACCTCCATCATCGTTATCCCCCTCAAGGAGCACTGGAATATCAAACTCATCGCTTATTTCGACCTCGCCCGTGAGAGATCCGGTCCAAGAGATCTGCAACTCTCCAAGCGCCATTACTTGGTCAAATCGCAGGACGCCTTGGCGATAGAGATCGAGAAGAGCTAAGAATCTGGCGACAACGACCAGCGTGTTTTCGGCGTCAGAGACTAGATGTCGAAAACTCATGGATTTAGCCCTACGCAAGGCCTCTACAACCCGCTTAGACTCTTCGGCAACACTCACAAGAGGTAAGTGGAGATGCTCAATATCCATTGTCAGAGCGGTTTTAGGGGTTAGGACGCGCTGGGCAATAGCTGCAAAGCGCAGCGCACCAACTCCAATCAAAACTTCGGGTAAAAGCGCACTCAACGTCGAATCAAGGGCGGTCATTCGGGCAAAAGAGCGCTCAGCGAGAGCTATCCGCTCATTGAAGGTGGTAGCTATCTGTTTAAAGGCGCGGTACTGCAAAAGCCTTGCAAATAAGATATCGCGAGCCTCTAGAAGGGCTAGATCCTCCTCATCCTCAACCTCACCGCTAGGCAGCAGACGCGCGGCCTTAAGGTCTAGGAGCGTGGCTGCAACGACTAAAAACTCGGTCGCTTGATCCAAACGCCACCCTTCACCGCTGAGCTCCAGCGCTCTTAAGAATGAGATGAACTCATCGGTTACAAGGTTCAGGGAGATGTCGGTGATATCCATCTTATGGCGAGATATCAGGGTTAAAAGAAGATCAAAGGGCCCGTCAAAGTTATCCAGGTGAACGGAGAATGTGGCCTCGCTGGTGGAACTCACTTCGCTTGCCGCCTGCAGTGAATTCTCCATGGAGGCACCCTACTTCACAGTTGCTCGAGTTCGATGTAATGCGTAGGCTCTAGGACAATATCAAGAAAGAGGTTTGACGTTTGAGCGCTAAATCGACAATTCGCGAAGAGATCTCTACAACCTCCACCCTTTTGGGTAAGAAGGCTAACAGCTATCCCATTCCCCCAGCCCCCGTAGAGCATGGCTCTGGAAAAATCATCGCAGTATTTAATCAAAAAGGTGGCGTTGGTAAGACTACGACAACAATTAATTTAGGTGCAAGCCTTGCTGAACTTGGTCGCCGCGTCCTGCTGGTTGATTTCGATCCTCAAGGCGGTCTATCTCTTGGTCTCGGTGTTAACGCACATGCACTGCCGCTCGAACAGACCGTTTACTACGCATTGATGACACCGACCGCTTCGATTGAAACAATTATCTTGAAGTCACTTGTGCCGGGTTTAGATTTCCTTCCCGCAAATCGCGATCTCGGAACTGCAGAGACTACTTTAGGTGCAGAGATTGGTGGTCAGCAGTATCTCAAGCGCGCACTTGCATCACTTCGCGATTACTATGATGTTATTTTGATTGACTGCCAACCAACGATGGGACAGTTAACGATAAATGCTCTTGTTGCTGCTGATGAAGTTATCGTTCCCTTGCAGTGTGAATACTTTGCACTTCATGGCTTCATCGAGCTAAAAGGCAATCTAGATAAGGTTAAAACTTTCTTAAATCCAAATCTTACTCTCATCGGAATCTTGGCAACTATGTACGATAAAAAAACATCACACAACCGACAAGTTCTTGAACGTATTCTCGAACAGTTCCCGGCCGATGTCTTTGAAACTATCATCGCTAAAACAATTCGTTTTCCTGAAACGACGGTCGTGGGCGAACCAATAACAACATATGCAGCTACATCCGACGGCGCAGCTTCATACCGACGTCTCGCACGTGAATTAATCGCCAGAGGAGGCGCACGATGACCCGTAGAGCAAATCTTCCAGGTGCTGACGAACTTTTTCGCTCCACCACACCAGCACTCAGCGCAGTTCCGACAACGCATGAGGTAAGTACACCGTTGCTGCCTCCCGCAATCTCTACTCCTAAGGCACCTTCGGTGAAGAAAGGTGTCCGTTCAATTGCTCGTCGCCGTGTCACTACTTTAGATAGATCACCTTCAGGGCGTGAGCGTCATGATGAAAAGATTACGATTTATTTGTCGGCCGATGAACTCTTTGATTTAGATCAAGCTCGTTTACTTCTACGTGGAGATTTAGGTCTTGCCGCCGATCGAGGTCGAATCGTTCGAGAATCTATCGCCGTTATCATCGCCGATCTTGAAGCCAAAGGTGATCAAAGTATCTTAGCGCGCAGACTTAGAGGCTTATAAAAAAGCCCTCATTACGCTCGCGGATGTGCAGATGAATACGCTTCACGCACTTTATCAATCGTGATCAAAGTATAGATCTGGGTCGTCGTGACCGAGGCATGACCCAGAAGCTCTTGTACAACACGGATATCAGCGCCACCGTCTAAAAGATGCGTCGCATATGAGTGCCTAAAGACGTGAGGCGAAACGTTTTCGACTATACCCGCACGTTGGGCCGCTCGTAAAACAATCAACCAGGCCGACTGCCGAGTGATTCTTCCGCCCCGGGAGTTTAGAAAAAGTGCATTATTTTGTAAAGGTTTTTTTGACACAAGTTCTGGTCGAACGCGTACTCGATAGATATCTATGGCTTTCGTTGCATAAGATCCCAACGGCACAATCCGCTCTTTACCGCCTTTGCCCCGAAGTTTTACCGAGGTAATCAAACCATCACTAGTTTGGGAGAATTGTATATCCGAAGTATTGATCCCTATGAGTTCACTAACGCGAGCTCCACTTCCATACAAAAGTTCGATGATAGCTTGATCGCGCAATGTAATCGGTTGACCCTCATGAAATGCTGCGGCAATAAGTGCAAGAATCTGATCTAATGTCAACGCTTTAGGAAGTCGGCGTGGCGTCCGGTTCATCTCAATCTCTAACGTTGGATTCATCACTCCATGTTCAATCTGGATGTGTTTAAAAAATGTGCGCAACGTTGAATCTATTCGATTAATGCTAACCGCTGATAGTTCGGCTAACCGTAGTGAGGTTTCAAATTCACTGATAATCGAAGGGTTAACGTGTTCAATTCCGAGACCATTGATAAAATTAGAAAATTTAGTGAGATCCCGGCGATATGCCGCGATTGTATTAAGGGACAAGCCCCGCTCTACTGCACAGTGATTGAGAAAACTCTGCGCAAGAGAATCAAAATCTAACGCTTTGGTATCCATGGGCATCTGCTACCGCGGCGTAGTAAATCCCGCCATCGTGAACGTTGAGACCTTTTGCCAAATCTGTATCCTCTGCACAGGCCTTCCTCCACCCCTTTTTCGCAATTGCAAGCGCGTAAGGGAGCGTGGCATTGGTAAGGGCGTACGTTGATGTGACCGGGACAGCACCTGGCATGTTTGCCACACAGTAGAAAACCGAGCCATGGATAGTAAAAGTAGGATCGGCATGTGTAGTGGGACGACTATCTTCAAAACAACCACCTTGGTCGATTGCGATGTCTACAAGAACTGATCCCGTTTTCATGCTCTTAACAAGTGCATTGGAAACAAGCTTAGGAGCCTTTGCTCCATGAACGAGAACAGCGCCAATGACAAGATCGGCTACACGCAGTTCGCGCTCTATCGCATGAGTGGAGGCGAGCAAAGTCTTGATTCGACCAGAAAATAAAGTATCGATGTACTCCAGACGATTAATGGATCGGTCGAAAACAGTAACGTCGGCGCCCATTCCTACCGCCATTACGGCAGCATTCAAACCCGATACTCCCCCACCGATTACGACGACCCGACCCGGAGCAACGCCTGGAACGCCTCCGAGTAAAACTCCGCGACCACCGTTTGGTCGTTGTAGCGCGGCCGCTCCCACTTGCGTTGCAAGTCGACCCGCCACCTCACTCATCGGCGCAAGAAGTGGCAGTTGGCCTTGTACTTCTACAGTCTCATACGCAATGGCTGTAATACCAGTTGAGATCAAAGCATCGGTACATGGCTTCGATGCAGCAAGATGAAGGTAGGTAAATAGGATTTGATTACGTCGCATTTTCGAATACTCGGTTTCGATGGGCTCTTTTACTTTCAGAATTAATTCGGCTTCGCGCCAAACTGAGTCTGCAGTTGGATACATGATCGCACCGGCGGCACTATATTCCTCGTTTGTAATCGATGAGCCAAGGCCCGCGCCATCTTCAATAATGACTTTGTGACCAGCGGCAAAGAACTCACTGACGCCCTCTGGGGTTATCGCCACACGTGACTCGTGAACCTTTATTTCGCTGGGTACTCCAACAATCATTACTTGTGACCTTTCATCTCTATCGCCGCAGCAATTAAACCAACAAATAAAGGATGAGGCCGAGTAGGCCTTGATCGCAGTTCCGGGTGGGCTTGTGTGCCAATGTAGTAAGGATGCACTTCTTTTGGAAGTTCCACAAATTCAACTAAATCACGCTCTTTGAAAAAACCCGAGAAAACTAATCCTGCCGACGCAATCTGATTGCGATAGATATTGTTGACTTCATAGCGGTGGCGGTGGCGCTCTGAAATTACTGTGCAACCATAAATGGAGGCAACACGTGAGCCTGGAAGAAGATCGGCCTGGTAGAGCCCCAAGCGCATAGTGCCACCCATGTCTTGGTTGCCTGCAACGATCTCTCTTTGATCCTCCATCGTCGCAATCACTGGTGTGCCAGAATCAGAAAACTCAGCAGAGTTAGCATCACTTATGTCCGATAAATTACGTGCCGCCTCAATAACCATACATTGGAGGCCAAGGCACAGACCTAACGTTGGAATTTTATGCTCGCGCGCATATGTGAGCGCACCAACTTTGCCCTCAATTCCACGAATACCAAACCCACCTGGAACACAGATTGCATCCACGCCACTAAGGTTTTTAGCGGCGCCTTCTGGTGTTTCACACTCATCACTTGCAATCCAAAGAATTTCAATCTTTGCATCATTAGCAAATCCACCCGCCCGAAGTGCCTCTGAAACTGAAAGATAGGCATCGGGCAAATCAATATATTTTCCAACTAAACCGACACGGACATGGTGTTTAGGATGATGCACTTTCTCTAAAAGAGCATCCCACTCTCCCCAAACAACCTCGTGGCTTTTAAGACCAAGTCGTGCAACAACGTAGGCATCTAAACCCTCAGCATGTAAGACTTTGGGGATATCGTAAATTGAAGGGGCATCTACCGCCGCGACAACGGCCGCCAAATCAACGTCACACATAAGCGAGATCTTTTTCTTTACCGCCAGTGGAATCTCCCGATCGGAGCGAAGCACAATGGCATCAGGTGCGATTCCAATACTTCGCAAAGCAACGACGGAGTGCTGTGTTGGTTTTGTTTTCAACTCACCTGATGGTCCGATATAGGGAACCAGAGAGACATGTAGGTAGAAAACATTGTCACGACCGACTTCTTGACGAAGCTGTCGTGCCGCCTCCAAAAACGGTTGAGATTCGATATCGCCGACGGTTCCACCAATTTCAGTAATGACAATGTCAATGTCGGGCGCGGCCATTGCGCGAATGCGCTCTTTAATCTCATTGGTAATGTGCGGAATAACTTGAACGGTTTCGCCTAAATACTCACCCCGACGCTCTCGTGCAATCACACGCGAATACACCTGACCTGTTGTTACATTGGCAGAGCCGTGGAGATTCGTATCTAAGAAGCGCTCGTAGTGCCCAATATCTAAATCAGTCTCGGCCCCATCATCGGTAACAAAAACCTCACCGTGTTGGAAAGGGTTCATGGTGCCTGGATCCACATTCAAATATGGATCGAGTTTCTGCATCGTTACTCGAAGCCCGCGGGCTACCAATAACATGCCAAGAGATGAGGCGGTGAGTCCTTTACCAAGAGATGAGGCGACTCCGCCGGATACAAAGAGATGTTTTGTCACATGTTGCTGGCCCATGGGAGTCGAACCTATCACTTGCGCGCCTCTCTGTATTACCCCTTCAATAAAAGTAGTTCGGCGGCGTGTTCACGCGCGCTCACTGAGTTTTCCAAGCCCGCTAACATCCGCGCAATCTCTTCAATTCGATCTTCTCCATCTACTTTTCGAACATCGCTTTGGTTCACAGAGCCATTCGAATCCTTTGTAACAACGAAATGCGAGTCTGCCCACGCGGCGACCTGAGGCAAATGCGTAACGACGACAACTTGGGCATGGAGAGAAAGTGAGTGAAGCCTGCGACCTACTTCAATCGCCGCTTTACCACCGACACCAGCATCGACTTCATCAAATATATAGGTACCTACTGGATGCGTGGCGGCGATAACTACTTCCAGCGCTAACATGACGCGCGACATTTCACCGCCACTCGCCCCTTTTGCAAGTGAGACTAATGGTGCATCTTTATGAGCCGATATAAACATCGAAACCTCATCGCAACCGAAAGCGGTGAAATCAGATTCTTTTAACGCCGTGTAATCAACGCTTTCAATCAGTACATGAAAGCGAGTATGGGGCATGGACAGCGCCTGCACTTCAACGGTAACGGCTGAACTCAATTTTTCACTTGATATTTTTCGAACTGCTGAGAGGGATTTAGCAGCAGTGACGAGTTGTTTTTTTACGTCAGCGAGCTCGCTCTCCATCTCCTTCAGGCGATCATCACCGCCCTCTAAATCAGCTATCTCACGTGAAGAGGATTCAAAGCGCGCAATTAAACCATCGGCCTCGGATTCACTATCGCCGCCTCCCCCAAATCTCTTTATGAGTGCATGAATCTCTGACTTCCTGGCCTGCAAATAATCCAATTGAGCCGGGTCGGCCTCTAGTGCATTCATATATGAGGCCAAAGCTATACGCGTATCTTCGATGAGATAAAAACCCTCACTCAGTTGGGCGTAAATCGCCTCTAGGGATACATCTTTGCTTCGGGCGCTTTCCAGCACTCGGCGTGCAATACCAATTGTGGTGAGAGCCCCAGACTCCTCTTCATCAACGGCGCTCAGAGCAGATGCGCCGGCGATTCGAAGCTCTTCCACGTTTGATAAGCGATCAATAGCCGAATTAATCTCTGGGTACTCACCCCGTTTAAGTTTGAACGTCGTGAGCGCTGATACAAACTCGCGCAAGATTTTAAGCTCTTGATCGGCGCGTTCAATACTCTTACGAAGCCCCGTAATTCTAGTTTTTAAGGCGTGGTACTGCGCTAAAACTCTCGAATATTCGGCAAAGGCAACGTCAAACTCTCTGCCTGCAAATTTATCTAATAACTCCCGCTGTTTCGAGGTTTTACTAATATTAATATTTGCTGCTTGGGCATGTACCTCAACGACCAACTCACTAATAGAGCTAAGAGTGCTAGCCGTAACCGCTAATCCATTACATGTTGCCTTACTTTTCCCATCAGCGCTTATTGAACGAGTAATGATGAGCTCGCTATCTTCGACCACAACTCCGCGGTTTTCAAATATATCTTTTTGATTTATTGGAATAGAAAATTTCCCACTAGCCAGCAACCTCTCGCTACCTTTTCTTACTAAGGCGCTATCGCTCTTTCCACCCAAAATCAGATTAAGTGCCGTTAATATCATTGTTTTACCTGCACCAGTTTCTCCGGTTAAAACAGTTAACCCTTTAGATATTTCCAACGTTGCTTGATCAATCACGCCGATAGAACGAATCGTTATCTCATCAAGAAAAGTTCGCTCACTCACCGCGCCAACCTTGTATGGGTAGTTTGAATTTTGCAACTAAACGATCGCTAAAAGATGTATCAGTTAAGTGAGCTAACTGAACAACCTCTGCATCTTTTGAAATATACACTTGATCGCCTTCGAGTAGTTCGAAGTTTCGTAGAGAGTCGGCCGATAAAAGCGCTTCGGTCGAATCAATGCGCACAACAATCTGAGAATGTGTAGATATCACAAGCGGACGGGAGAACAGTGCATGCGCCGATATCGGAAGTACCACTAATGCATCGACTTCAGGCCAGACCACTGGGCCACCGGCAGAGAATGCATATGCAGTTGAACCTGTCGGTGTTGAACAGATTAAGCCATCACAGCCCCAACGAGAGATTGGGCGATCATCGATCTCCAGAAATAGTTCGACCATCGTTGCATGCTGGCGTTCAACCGTGACTTCATTGAGTGCCCAGCCTGATGCAACTTCTTGGCCAGCTCTTTTGACTGCGTATTTAAGGGTCATGCGAGAATCAATGACATATTTTTTCTCTGTAATTGCGCGAACTACGGTGTCGAGAGAGAGCTTTTCAACTTCAGCTAAAAATCCAACATGACCAAGATTCACGCCCAGCAGTGGAATTTGATGGGTTCTCGTTACCTCTGCGGCACGTAACATTGTTCCATCGCCCCCTAAAACTACGGCAACCTCTAACTCAGGAAGCTCTTCAATGCTGCAGCGAGTGGATCCGGGGATATCGATATCGGAGATAGAAAAGAGGGAAAATCCAGCGCTATTAAAATCCGTAGCTAATTTTACGGCCGCTTCAACGGCCTGTGCTCTTGTGGGGTTACATACAAGTAAGAGATTGCGCATTAAGCCGGACCTTCGGCGATAGCTACATCAACTGCTTTGTAATCAATTGCCGGTGCGCCGCGGCGCAGCCATAGGAAATACTCAACATTTCCAGCAGGACCTGGCAGTGGCGATGCGGTTATCGCCATCGTTCCAAGACCTACGTCATATGCCGAATCGGCAACATCAATTACTGCAGCTTTTCTTAGCGCTGGATCTCGCACTACTCCCCCTGCACCTAATTTCTCACGGCCGACCTCAAACTGTGGCTTGACCATAACTACGAAATCGGCCTCAGCTTTAGATACGGCGGCAAGAGCAGGTAGAACTAACGTCAAAGAGATAAAACTCAAATCTGCAACAACTAAATCAATGGGCTCACCAACAACATCTCCAGTTAAGTGACGAATGTTCGTGCGATCCAAAATACTCACGCGTGGATCTTGCCGTAGCTCCCACGCTAACTGGCCATAACCAACATCAACTGCCACCACATGTGCGGCATTTCTGCGAAGAAGAACATCGGTAAATCCACCCGTTGATGCCCCAGCGTCGAGTGCACGTCTGCCTTCGACAACAACACCAGTAAAGGCATCTAAGGCCCCGGCTAATTTGTGCCCGCCTCTTGAGACGAAATCATCACGTTTCCCGGCCAATTTAATAGAGGTTTCGGCATCTACCATCGTCGCAGGTTTGGTGGCTGGAATACCATTGACCAGGACAGAGCGGGATTCAATTAAATCCGATGCATTTTCGCGCGAACGCGCCAGTTCGCGACGAACTAGTTCAGCATCAAGACGTATCTTCATCCTTTAATGAACCTGTTAGAGCCCATCGATCGAAGAGAGAGCTTTTACGAGAGTTGAGTGCAAAGCTTCGAAGCGCTCTGCATGTCCATTGATCGCCATTGCATCGATTTCAACGAGTTCATTGCGAACCTCTTCTACCAAAGCGATGCCATCGACATTCAACTCTGGTTGCATTTACTTACTCGCCCTCTTCGAAGCGGCCTTCTTTGCTGCAGTTTTCTTAGTAGCGGTTTTCTTAGCAGCCGGAGCCTTTGCCTTCGCTTTTTTAGACGCTACCTTTGTTGAGCCTTCATTGTTGAGTTCAACCCTTAAACGTGCGAGCTCCTCTTTCAGCGCCTCAAACTCACCGCGCTTAACAAAACCCATTTTGGAGACTGAGCGCTCTACCTCATCCTCAATCTTGACTTTCAGCGCTTCGCCACCTTCGCGAAGCCATTGATTGACCGCTGAGGCAACCTCAGTTGCCTTTGTATCGCCATCGGTTACCTTGGTCAAATAGGTACGAAGCGTTGAGAAAATATCATGTGCCATAGCGCTAAGCCTACCTATATTCGTGCAATCTCAACTGC
>JAYTTL010000399.1:0-3000 GCA_043745325.1 Actinomycetes bacterium | reverse complement strand
TACACATTGATGACCTCTATGTTCATTTCAATACATCAGATGGAGTGGTTCAGGCGATAAATGGCGCCTCGCTCACCTTAAATCCAGGGGAGATTGTTGGCCTAGTTGGCGAATCGGGCTCAGGAAAATCGGTTACTGCCATGAGTATTTTAGGGCTTGTTCCCAAACCACCCGCAATATATCCAAAGGGCCGCATTTTATGGAAAGGAATCGATCTCTTAACAACACCAGATCGAGAGCTTCGAGAGATTCGCGGCGGGGAAATCTCAATGATTTTTCAAGATCCAATGACATCGTTAAACCCCGTATATACAATTGGCCACCAAATCTCTGAAATGATCCGCGTTCACTCGCGAATATCTGCTAAAACGGCGAAACTTCGATCTATTGAGATGCTTGATCTTGTAGGAATGCCAAATCCTGCGCAACGTGTAGATGATTATCCGCACCAGTTTTCTGGTGGAATGCGCCAGCGCGCAATGATTGCGATGGCGCTATCTTGCTCTCCAGAGTTACTCATTGCAGATGAACCAACAACGGCACTTGATGTAACAATTCAAGCTCAGATACTTGAAATTCTAGAAAAATCTGCCCGAGAATTAAATGTTGCAGTCTTACTTATCACGCATGACCTTGGAGTAGTTGCCGGCATTTGCGACAGAGTTGCCGTTATGTATGGCGGGCGGATAGTTGAAGAAGCCCCAGTGGATGATTTGTTTGAACGCCCATTAATGCCCTACACGTGGGGGCTGATGCGCTCGATTCCCCAAATGGACGCAGTATCCACGAAGCGTCTTTACACGATTCCCGGATCACCCCCAGTTATGTCAAGGCCACCCAAAGGTTGCGCATTCGCTCCACGTTGCGAATTTGTTATCGATCGATGCCGCACAGAAGTTCCGCAGCTGATTGAGTATGCGCCTAATCGTATGGTGCGTTGCCACCGCGTGAGCGAGCCAGATTTCATTGCGGTCCTTACATGAGTGAGCCACTATTAAAAGTCGTCGACTTAAAAAAGAAATTTCCAATTCAAAGAGGGTTTCTAAAACGCACTGTCGGACAGATCCATGCCGTTGATGGCGTTTCATTTGAAATTGCACATGGAGAGACTCTTGGTCTTGTTGGTGAATCTGGTTGCGGCAAGTCAACCACCGCGCGTTTAATTCTGCGCCTTCTTGATCCAACATCGGGTGAGATTTATTTCAATGGAAAAGAAATCCATACTCTTTCAAGACAAGAGATACGTAAAGAACGAAAAGATATGCAGATTGTTTTTCAAGATCCGTATGCATCGCTAAATCCCAGAATGACGATTCGACAAATTGTAGCCGAGCCTTTAATTGTTCATGGCCTTGCTAAAGATGATGCAGATCCTGCAGTCGATGAAATGATTGAACTATGTGGACTTTCGCGCGAATTTGGCAATCGTTATCCCCATGAATTCTCAGGCGGGCAGCGCCAACGTGTGGGTATCGCGCGTGCTCTCATAACTCGGCCTAAGTTAGTTGTCCTTGATGAGCCAGTCTCTGCTCTTGATGTTTCTGTCCAGGCGCAAATTTTAAATCTACTAGATGATTTGCGCGAGAAATTTAATTTTAGTTATCTTTTTGTTGCCCATGATCTTTCGGTAGTTTCACATATTTCTACTCGTGTTGCGGTCATGTATTTAGGAAAAATAGTGGAAATCGGCAGCCGCGAAGAGATTTTTGACAGTCCACATCATCCTTACACAAAAGCATTAATTTCAGCGGTTCCATTAGCAAATCCAAAGCAGGAGCGAATTCGAAAAACAACGAGAATTGTTTTAACGGGAGATGTTCCAAGCCCGGCCAATCCGCCATCAGGATGTCGATTCCGCACGAGATGCTGGAAAGCGCAAGAGATTTGTTCAACTTCTGAGCCCACCCAATTAAAAATTGGAAACTCTCTCGTTGCCTGTCATTTTCCGGAAATGTAATTTATGGAAATTCTTTCGATAAACATCACCGCGACCGTACATGAGGGCCAGTGGACGGGGAGTATGGGTTCAACTGGAATCGATAAACAAAGTGTCAGTGGTCCCGTAGTTTTTGCTAACGATGGTGTAACCAATGATGTGATTGTGGATCGTGAGCATCATGGGGGATTTGATCAAGCCGTTTATGCTTATGCTCGCGAAGATGCCAATTGGTGGCAGATTCAACTTGGGATTCAGATTGAAAATGGTCGCTTTGGCGAGAATTTAACGACATTAGGTTTAGATGTAAATTCTGCCCTCATTGGTGAGAGATGGAAAATTGGGAGCGTTATCCTTGAAGTCTCTCAACCTCGGATTCCATGTCGAACTTTTGCAGGATTTTGGCAACGACCAACTTTAATTAAAGAGTTTATGGTAGCAGGCCGACCAGGCACATACCTACGAATTATCCAAGAAGGTGAAATTACTGCAGGTGATGCGATTGAAATTATTTCAAAACCCAATCACGCTATTACAATTGCCGACTTGTATGCTGCAAAAAATGGTGAGCGTTCAAAGGTTCAAGAAATTGCTGTCGTGAAAGAACTCTCACACAGTTACCGAGAGTGGGCAAAAAACCTCGCTTTATAGCTCTTTCTAAGGAATGGTTACACCGATACTCTTGCCCGTATGAGTTCTTCAACCCGCATTTTGCATGCAACTACGGGCACAAATCTCAGCGCCAAAGGGTGGGCGCAAGAGGCGGCAATTCGAATGTTGCACAACAACTTAGATCCAGCGGTCGCTGAGCATCCAGAGAATTTAGTTGTCTATGGTGGAACCGGAAAAGCGGCAAGAAATTGGCCGGCCTTTGATGCAATCGTAAAGAACTTGACCGCGTTAAAAGATGATGAGACTCTACTTGTCCAATCTGGCAAGCCCGTCGGCGTTTTTCAAACACATGAATGGGCGCCGCGAGTTCTCATTGCCAATTCAAATCTTGTCGGTGATTGGGCAAACTGGCCAGAGTTTCGGCGCCTCGAACATTTAGGTTTAACAATGTA
>JAYTTL010000398.1:0-11163 GCA_043745325.1 Actinomycetes bacterium | reverse complement strand
CCGATATCAACTGCATCGACATCAGGGAAATCGGCGGCAGCCATGATAAATGGCGCCACACCTAGCGGTTCAGGATCGATGCCAAGAAGTAGTTGATTCATTGTGGCGTTGCCGGCGATAGCAATTTCATAGACATGAAGTGGATTTACGTTTGCCTCAGTACAGACCTCTTGTGTGAGTTGATTGAGTGTTTCTTGCGCCAGCGCCGATAGCTTTGCAAGAGCGGCGGGATCGAGCATGGTTGCACTGATCCTGGTAATGACATCGGCGCCAAAAGGTTGTTGCTTATTAAGAATCGACTTCACTGCAAGAGGTGTACCAGTATTCAAATCTAATAGCGTGGCGACAACGGTGGTTGTACCTAAGTCATAAGCAATTCCATAACGAAATGCGGTGGTATCACCTGGCTCTATATCGATGAAATCTTGATCAACAAAAACGGCCGTGACTTTAAAGTTAGATGCACGCAGAATCCGAGGAAGGTTGCGCATGGATGCAAGAGAGGCCGTACCCTCAATATCATCGATGGCATCAAAGAGTCGAACAAGGTCGGTGCGTTGATCATGCAATGTCGGCTCTTCTAACTCGACATAGCGTTTTTGAACGGCTGGCCGCAGAATAACTTGGCGCCCTACACCGACGGTAGCCGCCTTCGGACGAGTGGTAAGGGCTGGAACATCGATGGAGATATCGGTGTTGGTACGTACTAAACACGCTAATCGCCAACCCTGTTTAATTTCACCTTCAGTGAAGGCGCGAAAATCTAACTTTGATGGTTCGACATCTCCATCTGTAATTTTTATTCGACATTTTTTACATGTTCCATAACCGCCACAGGTAGAATCAATTGCAATCCCATTCCATGACGCCGCATCAAATGCACTTACACCCGTAGGCACGGTTATAGTTTTTTCAGATGCCACTGAGCTATCTTTTTCAAGGGACCTGAAGGCAAGCTTGACTCGTCCTGTGCCATCGTGATGGGGGACAAGAGATTGATCTAACTCTTTTTTAGAAATTGTTAGGCACCATTTTCAATTGTTTGCGCAGCCTTTGCAGCTTGCATCGCCCTAAATCGTGTAATCCAGTTTGAGCCCCAAGGATCTAAGCCGAGAAGTAAATCGGCCGCGCGTACAGACTCAACTATTTGAGGTGTACGGGCATCCATTACCGCACTTGTAAGACCATGTGACATCGCCGCTGGCAAGAACGCGGCGTTAAGTGCATGGCGATAAGGAAGACCAAAAGAAATGTTGGATGCACCTAGAGTCATGTTCAGCCCCCACTTTTCGCGGATTAAATAGATTGTTTCTAAAGTAATTTTTACCGCTTCTGGATCTGCGCCAACGGTCATGGCAAGCGGATCGATAACGAGATCTTCAAGTGGAATGCCATGTTTTTCAACTGCGCGAACAATCTTTTCAGTAATCACCATACGCTCAGCCGCAGTTGCTGGAATCCCAGTCTCGTCATTAGGTAGGGCGATAATTGCTGCGCCATGTTTTTTAATCAAAGGCAGAACAAGCTCCATTCGCTCATCCTCGCCAGTGACACTATTTACAAGTGCCTTACCTTGATAAGCCTCAAGTCCGGCTTGCAGAGCTTCGATAATCGAGGAGTCGATACAAATCGGCATATCGGTAAGCGTTTGGATCAATGTGATGGCCTTAGATAAGAGTGCTGGTTCGTCCGTTAATGGCACTCCCATGTTTACATCGAGCACGTCGGCGCCACCGGCAATCTGATCAAAGACATCTTTTTCGATGGCAGAGAGATCGCCCGCTCGAAGTTGGAGTTGAAACTTCTTGCGCCCCGTTGGATTTATGCGCTCACCAATAATACAAAATGGTTGGTCATGGCCGATTGTTACGGTTTTGCCATGGGAAGAAAGAACTGTATGCATAGTGCGTCCCTATCTCTTAAGTAATCTGGCTATTAAGTAATCTGCCATTTCGGCGTTCTGCCGAGATCGCTCATAAAATCATTGATGGACTCATCATGTCGAAAATCTGTCACATGCAATCCACGCACTCCCGGAAGGGTTAGCGCGTGTGCTGCCAGTTCAAGGGTTACCTTATAAGCCTCATTGCTCTGATTGCTTGCACTTTGTACGCGGGTCAATATCGTGGCTGGAACGTCGATGCCTGCAACCTTATCATTCATGAAGCCCAAACCTTTGGCGCTTTTGACTAAGACTACCGTCGGAAAGAGCTTTAAATCAGGTGCGATTTTGGCCACACCTTTGCAAAAAGCCTCGAGTCGATCGGGGTGAAAACAAATCTGCAGTTGCAAGAACTTTGCACCTGCTCGGTACTTTTTAAGTGCACGCAGTATTCGATAATCAAATGGGGCGGCCGCAGCA
This sequence comes from Actinomycetes bacterium, assembly GCA_043745325.1. Taxonomy (GTDB): domain Bacteria; phylum Actinomycetota; class Actinomycetes; order Nanopelagicales; family Nanopelagicaceae; genus Planktophila. Next base: position 8,801 of record JAYTTL010000398.1, on the reverse strand, counting down.
TTCTCAACCGCGCCAAGATAAAAATCAGGAGCTGGACGTATTGAGCGCCCTGAGAGTGTTTTGCCGTTTGTCATTGCGCGCGCGATGTTGATCGCTTGGATGCTATCTATATCAAAGACTCTTCGAGCCTCTGGTTCATCCCCTGCCGTGACATCATCGCCGGTCAAAAGAGAGATATTTGTAATGCCATGTAAAGCCGCCCCTAGCATGTCGGATTGAATTGCTAACCGGTTCTTATCGCGACAGACAATCTGCATGATCGGCTCAAGTCCATGCATCGCCAATGCAATCGCAGTAGCAGTGTTAGATGTATGTGCATGGGCGGCAGGATTATCTGTGGCGTTAACGGCATCAAACCACGGTGCCAATCGGGCGGCATTCTTTTGCACGCTTGCCATTCCACCACCCGTAATGGATGCAAACTCGGCGGTAAAGACGGCATCATTGCTATTTTCTAATTTTTCACGTAGAACTGACATCAGTGTTTACGATTCTCAACTATCCAACCAGCAGGAACTTGTTGGTCTCGCTTCGTCACTAAGTTAATCCAAGAAGACGTGCCTTGCAGTTGCATATCAACGGGCGGTCGCAGTTCATTGAAATGCGCTTTCCATACTTTTGGAAGGGGCAGTGAAACACTGCGATCGTAGGCTTTCACCCAAATACACTGCATCTCTGGCTTTACTTCGCACCATCCACCTTCTCGAACCCCGCCACATGGACCGTTGCGTAAAGTTTTTGGACAGGTCATGGGACAGGTCATTCCGGTTGAGTGCAAGACGCACTGTCCGCACATACGACAGTCCCAAATCGGTTTTTTCACTGCATCTTCAAGTAAAGGTAGAAGCTTTTTTAAAATTGCCAATTTTTAAGCCGAAACCGCTGCGCGTTTCTTGGCGATCAAATCTTTTGCGATGCGTACGGCAGTTGAAGCGTCGGCGGCAAAACCATCGGCGCCAACCACGTCGGCATACTCTTGAGTCACAGGCGCACCGCCAACCATGATAATTACTTGATCACGCAAGCCGGCTTTTGTAATTTCGTGGATGTTGACTTTAAACATGGGCATCGTGGTGGTTAAAAAAGCCGACATTCCAACGATATCTGGCTTGTGCTCCAAGATTCCGGCAATGAACTTTTCGGGAGCTACTTGAACGCCAAGATCGATGACATTAAAACCGGCACCTTCGAGCATAATATTGACTAAGTTTTTGCCGATATCGTGCACATCGCCTTTAACGGTACCCATGAGATAAGTGCCAACGGTTTCGGCCCCGGTCTCTGCAAGTAATGGACGTAAATAAGCAAGGGCACCCGACATAGCTCTACCTGAGATGAGCATTTCAGGAACAAAGAAATCGCCACGCTCAAAACGCGCTCCAACTTCTTCTAATGCAGGGATGAGTGCATCAAAGAGAATCGTACTTGGAGTCATACCATCTGCAATTCCGGCCTTGGTTAACTCTAAAACCACCGGGGCGTTTCCAACCAACGTTTCCTCAAAGAGTGATTTGATGATGTCGTCATGAGTCATGCTGCACCTATCTTTCCTTCATGATTTGCTTGGAGTGAGTGGATCTCTTCGATAATAATTTCACCGATTTTTACTAAATCTCGTTGAGTTAGACGGGGAGACGGACCCGAAATTGAGATTGCACCGACGACGCGACCGTCGTTCTCGCGCACTGGTGCAGCGACTGCGACCAAACCTTCTTCAAGTTCGTCGGTAATGATCGCGTAACCTTTTTTGCGAACGTTTTCGAGTTCAGTCAATAATCGAGGTCGCGAAGTAATGGTTTTTGCTGTGAGCCTTTCAAGTCTTCCCATGGGAATTGTTGCCGCCCCATAGGCCAAAAGAATTTTCCCAAGGGCCGATGCGTGATACGGAATTCGCTTGCCGACCCAGTTCGTTGCACCTAAGAGATAGTGCCCATCGACTTGATCAATTAACTTCATCTCACCATTGCTTGCAACGGCTAAATTAGCTGTTTCCCCGGTACTCATTGCAAGTTTTTCTAAGGCAGAGTGCATGCGGGCAACTAAGACCGAATCTTGATTTTGTGAACGTGCAAATTGGGTCAATACATCTCCTGCAACAAATGCACCTGTTCGATCACGGCGGATGAGACCTTGTCGCTCAAGCGCACTCAAAATTCGAGAGGTCGTGCTCTTTGGAATCTCATGAGATCGGGAGAGTTGAGATAAGAGCGGTGGTGTCGCACTCTCTAAAATATCGATGAGAAGGGCGCTTGCCCGATCGATGGACTGCGTTCCGCTCAACGCTTCGCTCATTACCTGCCACCAACCTCTCGAAGGGTTCCATAATATGGAACCACTGTTCCATTATCTAAGGGTATTCTCCTAACTGTCAACCGGTCAATAGGGGCAGAGGAGCCACACATGTTTGAAAATCGAATGCCTCGATATGAAATCTTGAGCCAAGAGTCGATGGCAACGCTCACCCTTGGTTGGCGCCGAATCGTCTCTGAGATTGGCATCGAATTCATGTCACCGTGGGCCCTTGATGTATTGCGCGATGCTGGGCAGAAGGTTGAAGGTGACAATGTTATTTTTGATCCCGATTGGATTTTAAAGCAAGTGGCCTTGGCCCCGAGCGAATTTAATTTGCGCGCTCGCAATCCTAAGAACAATGTACATATCGGCGGGAACTCGATGGTTTTTGGTGGAGTATATGGTCCACCATTTGTACGTGAGGGAGATGTGCGCCGAGACGCGACATTTAATGACTATGAGAATTTTTGTAAATTAGCGCAATCATATGATGCCCTAGACAGTGTTGGAGGAGTTGTCTGCGAACCAAATGATTTGTCCCTTGATTCACGCCACTTAGATATGGCCTATGCAGCGGCAACTCTGACAGATAAGTTCTTTATGGGAAATGTAGTTACCGCGCAAAATGCCAAAGATGTAATTGCAATGGCTGAAATAATTCATGGTGGCCGAGCCGCAATCCTTGAAACTCCTGCGCTTATTTCTCTCGTTAACTGCAACTCACCTTTGCGCTGGGATGATCGCATGTTGGACTCATTGCGTGAATATGTCTTAGCTGGTCAACCCGTCGTTGTAACGCCTTTTCTTTTAATGGGCGCCATGAGTCCCGTAACTATTCCAGCGACTTTGGCGCAGCAAATCGCAGAGGCGTTAACTGGAATCGCACTTGCACAAACTTTGAATCCAGGCTGCCCCATTGTCTTTGGATCATTTTTGTCCAATATTGATATGCAGTCGGGCTCACCTCAATTTGGTACACCCGAATCTGGAATTGGATTGCTGTGCACTGGTCAAATAGCACGAAGTTTCAATCTGCCATTTCGTGGTGGTGGCGGATTAAACTCGTCACAGACCGTCGATGCACAATCTGCATACCAAAGCATGATGACCATGATGCCGACTTTTCTCTCTGGAACGAACTGGGTGATGCACACTGCCGGCTGGCTAGAAGGCGGACTCGTATCATGCTATGAAAAATTCATTTTGGATATAGAGATACTTCAATCATTGATGACCGAGTTCACGCCCCTTGAATTCAACGTTGACTCTTTAGCCTTTGATGCCCACTTAGAGGTCGGCCATGGCGGTCATTTCTTAGGCGCAGCCCACACCATGGAGCGATTCCGTGACTGCTTTTATCGACCATTTTTAACTAATAGTGATAATTATGAACGGTGGACGCGCTTGGGTAGCCGAGATACAAAGATGCGGGCAAGTGAAATCTATAAAAAGAAGTTAGAGGATTACGTCGCCCCAGATATGGATTCGCGCATGCGACAAGAGCTCGATGAGTTTGTCGCAATGCGCAAGAGCCAACTAGATTAAAACTATGTCGACTGCAACGCTCTTTATCGATGGCGCGTGGAGATCGGCATCAGATGGCGGTGCTCATGATATTCATAGCCCGCACGATCAAAGCGTGGTCGCAACAGTTTCCCAAGCGAGCCAAGACGATGTATTAGATGCGATTTCAGCAGCACGTGTATCTTTTGATTCTGGTGTATTTACCTCTTGGAGTTTTAAAGAGCGCAGCGCATTGGTTTCAAAAATTGCAGATTTATTAGAACGTGATGCCGATTTAATCGCTCGAAAAGAAAGTGATGACACGGGCAAGCGCTTTATAGAAGCTCAATACGATATTGCGGATGTTATTTCGACCTTTAGACACTTCGCCGCTCTAGGCGCTAAAGAGCACGGGCGCAGCGTAGATGTTGGAATCGCTCATGTAACAAGTCGAATAGTTCATGAGCCTTTAGGGGTTGCATCCCTCATCGGTCCATGGAACTACCCACTCTTACAGATTGCATGGAAAGTTGCTCCAGCTTTAGTCGCGGGATGTTCCTTTATCGTTAAGCCAAGTGAGTTAACGCCACAGAGCGCAATTGCATTGATCAAGATAATTGATGAAGCCGGTACGCCAAAAGGTGTAGCTAATTTAGTTTTAGGTCCAGGATCTGTCGTTGGAGCATCTCTTATTAGCGATCCGCGCGTTGATTTAGTTTCATTTACAGGTGGTTTAGCAACAGGTCAGACAATCATGAAAGCCGCCGCGACAAATATCAAAAAATTAGCCCTCGAACTCGGTGGCAAGAACCCACATATCATTTTCGCCGATGCCGATATTGAGGCCGCAATTGATAACGCGGTAACTGCAGCATTTTTGCACTCTGGTCAAGTGTGCTCTGCCGGTACGCGCCTTATCGTCGAACGTTCGATTCATGATCGGGTTGTCAAGGAAATTGTTCGACGCGCCGGAGATATTTCCTTAGGCGGCCCCGATGATGAGTTGGCAGAGACTGGGCCACTGATCAGCAAAGCTCATTTAATGAGCGTATCTTCTTATGTGGAGCGGGGGATTGCCGAAGGCGCCACACTATTAGTAGGTGGTCATCGAAGCGATAAACCCGAACATGCCAATGGTTGGTACTACTTACCAACCGTCTTTGATAACTGCAATACGACAATGTTCTGTGTACAAGAAGAGTCATTTGGTCCGGTAATGACGATCGAGATTTTTGATACCGAAGCCCAAGCGATTGCAATCGGCAATGACACCATCTTTGGATTATCAGGCGGTGTTTGGAGCGGTGATAATGAGAAAGCCGCCCGAGTTGCAAACGCCCTTCGACATGGAACTATTTGGATTAATGACTTTGGTCCATATCGCCCTGCCGCCGAATGGGGCGGATACAAGCAATCGGGTATCGGCCGCGAATTGGGCGAACATGGCTTGGGTGAGTACCTTGAAATCAAACACATTTGGACCAACAATGCTCCTAGTCGATCTGGATGGTTTCGCGATAACAAGTAAGGGGCTGCTAGATGAGTATTGAAGAGCCTATGATCTCGGTTAAAAACCTGTGGAAAGTTTTTGGTGCTCATGCCGAGAAGGTAATTGGTAGTCCACTCGCAGAGTTAACACGCTCAGAACTACGTTCGAAAACTGGTAACACCATCGCGGTTCGTGATGTTTCATTCGATGTGGCTCCAGGTGAAGTATTCGTCGTCATGGGTCTATCAGGATCTGGAAAATCAACTTTAGTCAGATGCATGACGCGCTTAATTGAACCAACTGCGGGCTCACTTACTTTTGAGGGCGAAGATATTTTACAAGTAGATAATGCGCGCTTGCGTGAACTTCGAAAGACCCGTTTTTCTATGGTTTTCCAGCACTTTGGTTTATTGCCACACCGTAAAGTAATAGACAATATCGCGTACTCACTTGAAATTAATGGTATTAAAAAAACTGAGCGACATGCGCGAGCCAATGAAGTTATCGAACTCGTCGGTCTGCACGGCTATGCAAATGCTTATCCCGAGCAACTTTCAGGTGGAATGCAACAACGCGTTGGGTTAGCACGCGCACTGGCCGTTGATCCTCAAGTTTTGTTTTTAGATGAACCTTTTAGCGCCCTTGATCCATTAATTCGCCGCGATATGCAGCAAGAAGTTATTCGCCTGCACCGCGAACTGGGAAAAACCATGGTCTTTATCACTCATGATTTATCTGAGGCGGTGAAAGTCGGGGATCGCATAGCAATTATGCGAGATGGCGCGGTTGTACAGATTGGTACGCCCGAAGAGTTGGTTGCTCATCCCATAGATGATTACGTGGCTAACTTTGTGCGAGATATTGCCAAGTCTCATGTCTTAACCCTAAAGTATTTAGCGCGTCCAGCCCTACCCGAAGAATCACTTGATGGACTTGAGCTTCCGGCGAATATGATTATTCGAGATGCCGCTCAAGTCATCGTGCAGACGCATAAACCTGTGCGAGTAAGTGAGAACGGTAAGGCATTAGGAGTTGTCTCTAGTGAAGATGTATTGCGCTTAATCTCTGGGGTCGCATAGGTGCTCCACTTTAAGAAATCTCAGCTTTTAATCGGTGGTGCATTTATTTGGATTCTCCTTTCACGGATTTTTCAAGGGCACAATACGCTTGAGCTACCAACGGCAGAAAATACTTCAATCACAACTGCAGTTGGCGATGCTGCCGGATCAATTCGTGGAAATCGCACTAAAACCGCCGCATTCATTTATTTTTTCAATCCAATTAGAAGTTTTATTACTGGATTTGTTGAAATAATTAGAACTCTCATATCCGTGCCTCGAGGAAATGCAGTAATCCCAGTTATTGGCTGGTTCGGTGTGTGTGCAATCTTTGCCTTTACCGTTTTTGCCACAAGCCGTTTGCGGACAGCACTACTTGTAACAACGCTACTTTTGGCTTGTGGAGCCCTTGGTATGTGGCAGTACACCATGGACACATTTGCCATGACCATTGCTGCGGTTCTCTTATCGCTTTCAATTGGAGTTCCAATGGGAATTTGGGCAGGTCTTTCTGATCGGGTTCTCAAAGTACTTACGCCTTTTTTAGATTTGGCTCAAATTTTACCAACTTTGGTATATCTAGCCCCACTCGCACTTTTCTTTTTGATTGGTGTCGCATCCGCGACAATCGCGACAATGGTTTACAGCATTCCAATTGCTATTCGCATTACATCCCATGCAATTAGAACGATCAATCAAGCACCCGTCGAAGCTTCGGTCTCAATGGGTTCGACGAGATTGCAGAGCTTGACCAAAGTTCAAATACCTATGGCTAAACAAATGATTGTTTTGGGTATAAATCAAACGGTTATGGCTGCGCTCTCATTTGTTGTAATTGCCGCCTTGATTGGTGCTCCGGGGCTGGGTAAACCCGTAGTCGATGCACTCATTATTCGAAATGTGGGCCAGGGTTTCGTAGCCGGGTTCGCCGTTGTTTTTGTTGCGATTTTGCTCGACCGCAGTACGAGCGCTGCAGCTAAGGTTCGAGAAGGTTTTATCCCACCAACTGCTGAACAAATCAAAAACCATCGACTTATAATTGGGATTGCTGGCATTGCGAGCGTTGTGGCCATATTTCTCTCCCGAACAATTTTAACTTTGGCAGTTTGGCCGCACTCATTTATTTTTTCGAAACAAGTTGCAGAGATAGCAAATAATGCGACGGAGTGGGTAACGACACATCTCTACATTTTTACCGTTGGTTTTAAAGATTTTATTTCAAACTGGGTGCTTAATCCTTTAGAGACCCTACTTGCAAATTCACCTTGGTATCTCTCACTCAGTGCAATAGTTTTACTTGCTTTAGTAATAAGTGGATTTCGAATAGCACTTTTGTCTTTTTCACTCTTAATGCTTATTGTCATTTCAGGTTTATGGCACGAAGCCATGATCACTTTGACACAAACGATTGTCGCAGCATTATTGACTATGTTGGTTGGAATTTTGCTAGGAATTTGGGTAGGACGAAGTACTAAAGTTGAGCGTTTTTTGCGCCCGTTTCTCGATGCCGGCCAAACGCTGCCGGCATTTGTATATTTAATTCCAATGTTAGGACTTTTTGGTCCTACTCGTTTTACTGCTATCGCCACCGGAATTGTCTATGCAATTCCAGTCGTCGTAAAAATTGTTGGAGAAGGTATTCGCTCGGTTCCGGCATCGATGATAGAAGCGGCAACTGCTGCCGGTTCTACGGTGCGCCAAATTATTACCAAAGTTCAATTACCTGCGGCTAAAAAATCGATTTTGTTAGCGGCCAATCAGGGAATGATATTTGTTTTAGCAGTCATAGTCATCGGAGGATTTGTGGGCTCTGGTGGTCTTGGATACTTAGTCATTCTTGGTGGTTCAAAACCTGAGCTTGAAGGTAAGGGATTTATGGCTGGAGTCGTGATCTTGCTCTTGGGTGTGACAATCGACCGTATCGCTCAAGCCAGTGCTAGACGTGCCTAAAAGTTAAGTTAAGACATCTCATCTAGTATCTACCGAAAACTCAGTAACTCTAATAGCATCGCCATAATCGATTGAGTATGTACAAGGAGAAATATGAAATTTGATCTGAAACCGCGCTTAGTGGCGGTCACGTTAATAGTGGTAGGGGCGTTGATTCTTGCCGGATGTAGTTCAAGTGTTAATAATGCAAGCTCTCCGAAGGCCGATTGTGGTTCATGGGGCTTAGCAATGCATGCATGGAATGGTTACACCGCTTCTGCACAAGTAGTCACAGAAGTTGCTAAGGCAAATGGTTGCACAATTACGCAGACAACGCTTACAGAAGGTAGCGTCACCTACGATGCCATGGAGGCCGGTACCGTCGATGTAATTATCGAAGATTGGGGCGGTGGTCGTTGGAAAAAGTGGGTTGATAGAGGCGCAATTTCCGAAGTCGGCCCTAACGGCAACATCGGTTTGATTGGTATGTATGTAGCACCTTGGATGGTCGCTAAATATCCAGATATTTT
>JAYTTL010000397.1:0-11213 GCA_043745325.1 Actinomycetes bacterium | reverse complement strand
CGTGGATACGCTGCATTTGATCCGAACTCAGTTAAATCTGATCCTGCAGCGCTAGAGAATTTATATAACTCCCCGGCGGCATCGTCGATGCGTACCGGTCGCATGACAATCGATGACGTCGTCACGCGAACTGGAATTCTGTTTGCAGTCCTAGTTGCAGTTGGTGGAGTCGCTTGGAGACTTAACCTAGGTGGCGGTGCGATGCTGCTTGGAGTACTTGGTGGCTTTGCACTTGCAATGGTTAATAGCTTTAGCAAAACCGTAAAACCTGGAATGGTGATTGCTTACGCTGCCTTTCAAGGCTTAGCGCTCGGCACAATCAGCCGTCTCTATAACGATCTATACCAAGGCATTGTGAGCCAGGCAATCTTGGTCACAATATGTGCCTTTGCTGGAATGTTGTTTGCATATAAGAGTGGACGGATTCGCGTAACTCCAAAATTCACCAAAGTTCTCATGACTGCCTTGATTGGTTACTTAGTTCTTGGAGTTCTCTCTCTTGTCGGCTCTCTATTTGGGGCAAGCATTTATAGCATTGGTGGTTTTGGATTAATTATTGCCACAGGTGGAATGGTTCTTGCAAGTTTCTTTTTGATTCTAGATTTTGATCAGATTCAAAAGGGGATTAATGCGGGTCTTCCTGAGCAGGAGTCGTGGAGAGCAGCCTTTGGTTTAATGGTCACAATCGTGTGGCTATATATGGAGGTTTTGCGCTTGTTATCACTTCTGCGCGGCAACAACTAAGAAAAAATATTAGTCGAGAGACCTCAGGTTATTAATCTGGGGTCTCTCACTATTTTCAGGTAAGTAACTTTGCCGAGTTTCTGGAATTTGAGTAGTTAAAATCGCACCAAGTGCGAAAACGATTGCCGATACACCAATGGCGGTCCGATATGAATATACATCGGAGAGTAGGCCGATGATTATCGGGCCAACAATCATTCCAGCATCCCCTGCCATCTGAAAAACTGCAATGACTTGTCCGCCGCGGCCACGAATAATATCTCCCACGATGCTAGAAGGAGTTGTTGAGAGATACGCACCACCAACACCGATAATAGACATTGCAACTAAGTACATCCAAGGGTGAATTGCAAGGGATAAGACCGTGATTCCTGCCAAACCTATACTCGCTCCAATCACCGATGCCCTCTTGCGCCCCTTGCTATCTGATAACCGTCCACCATGGAGCAGTAATGCGCCTTGAAAAATGGCGCTGAGGGCAAAACCATAACCAACGACGGCAGTAGTCGAGTGAAGCTCTTCGGTCACAAAGATTGGCATGATTGATGAACGAAGACCAAAAACCGCCCAGTTAACTACAAAGACTAGAACGAGTGCGATTCGATAGGGTTTCATAGCAAGGGCTTCGCGTACTGTTGTGTGTTCACCAGAATCTAAACTCTTCTCTCTTATGCCGATTCGCTCACCTTTTAGAAAAAAGTAAGCCACAATCCCTGAGACCAATAGCATCGCGGAGTAAGCAAAAAATGGCGCACGAAGTGAAATGAGTGACAACAGGCCGCCTATGGCTGGCCCAGAAACTCCGCCCAATAGAAAAGCACCGTTATAGACCGATTGAGCACGGCCGCGATGCTCATCATCAACTGATCTCATGATCACCGAGCCTGCGGCAACTGAAAACATTGAAGAACCTAGGCCACCGGCGGCTCGGAAAAAAAGAAGTTGACTATATGTCGTCGATAAGCCTGCAAGGAAAACAAAAACGGCAACCATAAATACACCGCTGGAAAAAACCGCTCTTTCGCCAAATAAATCAACGAGTTTTCCTGAAATTAAACCAGATGCAAAGCGGGTGATTGCAAACATCGAAACGATTAATCCGATTGCAGCGTTACTTACACCGAAGGTTCGGGCAAAGACTGGAATTGCGGGTAAAACGATTCCAAAACCAACGGCAACAAAAAAAGAGGCGGCAACAAGGGCTGAAATCTCGCGCGGCAAATCCTTAAATGGTGACTGCATTAGCCAAGAGTATCGCCGGCGGCCTCTTCGCGTGCAGCGGCATAATCTTGTGAAGTTCGTAATGGTGTCTCACGCAATATTAATGCAAGTAAGAAACCTAAAGCTGTAATTGGAGCCGCGGCATAAAATACGATGTGAAAAGAGCTAACAAATGCCTCCAAAGCGGTATTTTTAAGCACCGGCGGAAGCGTCCTTAAAACGGCAGTGCTATTTGAAATTCCACCGAGTTGGCTCATATCAAAACCAGAGAGCGACTTTGGATCAGACTTTGCAAGTTCTGCAAAGTTAGTTTGAAGGTAGTGTCCTATGCGGTTGGTTAAAATACTTCCAAAAATGGCGGTGCCAAAGACTGCGCCGAGTGAGCGAAAGAAAGTATTACTACTTGTCGCTACACCCATGTCTTTGAAATCAACGGCATTTTGCAGGGCAATAACAATTGTCTGCATGGAAAGTCCTAGACCGGCTCCTACCATGACTGCATAGATTGAAATCTGCCAATAAGGGGTATCAATCTGCAGGCGCGTCATAAGCAAGAGCCCGATGGTCATTATTGCCGTGCCCATAATCGGATAACGCTTGTAATGGCCAAGTTTCGTAATTAACTTTCCAGAGACTATCGACGTGGTAACAATTCCGAGCATAAGAGGTATCAATTTAAGCCCCCCTGAAGTTGCTGAGTAACCTTTCACGACTTGGAAATAAAGAGGCAGCATTACGATTGCGCCAAACATTCCAGCGCCGATGACGGCGGCTAGCGCCGAGGTTAGCGAGAAAGTATGGATTTTAAATAAATACAGCGGAATGATGGGCTCTTTAGCCTTACTTTCCCAGTAGAGAAATGCGACTGCCAGAATTAATCCAGTAACTAAAAACATAATAGTTCGTGCATCAGTCCAGCCATACTGTGGTCCATAAATTGAAACCGAGAGAAGAACTAGACATACGGACAACACCATTAAAATCGCACCCAGAAAATCGATGGTGTGATCGCGTTTTACTTTCGGGATATGCAGAACCGCCGAAGTAATTAAAAGCGAGGCGATTCCAAATGGAATGTTGATGTAGAAAATCCAGCGCCAGCCCGTGATACCTAAAATATGTGCATGATCTGAAAAGAATCCGCCTAGAAGCGGACCTGCAACTGAGGATAATCCCCAGACTGCACCGAAATAGCCTTGATAACGCCCACGTTCGCGGGGCGGGACGATGTCACCAATAATGACAAAAGTAAGTGCCATCAAGCCTCCGGCGCCTAAACCTTGTAGCGCGCGCGTTGCAATTAACTGAGTCATATTCTGTGATGCACCTGCTAAAAAAGAACCGATTAAAAAAGTAACAATAGCAAATTGAAATACCACTCGACGTCCATAAATATCTGAAATTTTTCCGTACAGCGGAGTTGAGGCTGTGGAAGTTAATAAATATGCCGTAACAACCCACGTGTAATGGTTAAGTCCATGAAACTCTTCTACGATATTTTTTAATGCCGTTGAAACTATTGTCTGATCTAGGGCGGCTAAAAGCATGCCCGTCATAAGGCCGCCGAGAATCACCATAATCTCGCGGTGGGTATGGGCTTTAGCCGATGCATTAAGGGGGGTTTTATTAGACATGAGGCTAAGATTACTGCGTGAAGACTATTATCGCCGAGCATCTCATTAAAACCTATGACAAAGGTGCAGTACGAGCGTTAGATGATTTGTCTCTTGATGTCACTGAAGGCACCGTTTTAAGTGTATTAGGCCCAAATGGCGCGGGTAAGACAACTACGGTGAGAATTCTCGCCACATTGCTCAAGCCGGACTCAGGTAATGCTCACGTTGCAGGAATCGATGTGATTAAACATCCCGATAAAGTTCGCGAGCTCATTGGCTTATCAGGTCAATACGCAGCCGTCGATGAAACGCTTACAGGTTGGGACAATTTAGTTATGTTTGGGCGTTTGTACCATTTAGGAAAACAACAATCGATCAATCGTGCAAACGAACTATTAGAAAGATTTTCTTTAACGGAGAGTGCACGTCGCCCAATTAAAACATATTCAGGTGGAATGCGCCGACGATTGGATTTAGCGGCATCGTTGATTGTTCAGCCAAAAGTACTTTTTCTAGATGAGCCAACGACTGGCCTTGATCCGCGCGGTCGAATGGAGATGTGGGGAGTTATTGAAGAGTTAGTAAAGGGCGGGGTAACGCTTTTATTAACGACCCAATATTTGGAAGAGGCCGATCAATTGGCAGATGAGATTGCCGTCATCGACCGTGGAATAGTGATTGCGCGTGGAACGTCAGATCTCTTAAAGAGGCAGGTGGGTGGTGAGCGATTAGAAGTCACGGTTGAAAACCATCAACTTGCAGAGACTACCCAGATCATAGAAAAGATAAGTGGGCAGAGTGCGCAGATCGATGCCGCACTTCGAAAGATAAGTGCCCCGGTCTCAACGGGATCAACGGCTTTGATTGAGGCGCTTCGGGCCCTCGATGAGGTAGGTATTCATCCACTCGATATTGGATTAAAGCGACCCTCACTCGATGACGTGTTCTTATCTCTGACCGGCCATGTCGCCGAAGAGGCAGTCACCGAGCCAGTTAAGAAGAAAAGAGGGGCGAGAAAATGAAGCACTTGCTCAGTGACTCTTTTGTTATTACCAAACGCCAGATATTACAACTGGCTCGAATCCCCGAACTACTTATTTTTTCGACTATTCAACCGGTGATGTTTGTGCTCTTATTCCGATTTGTCTTTGGTGGTTCGATCTCTACAGACCAGCCTGGAGGGTATGTCCAACTTCTCTTGCCCGGTATTTTTGTGCAGACTGTGGCATTTACTCTGGCGGCAACGGCATCAGGCTTAGCTGAGGATATGAAAAAGGGATTAATTGATCGTTTTAGATCACTGCCAATTTCACGAGGAGCACTTGTTATTGGCCGAACATTCGGAGATGCCCTTCTCAATATTTTGGTACTCGTAGTGATGGCGCTCGCGGGCGTCGCCGTGGGTTGGCGGCCAACCTCAGGGTTTATGAGAATTTCCCTGGGCTTCTTATTTTTATTTGCCTTTGGCTACGCCCTTTCATGGATTGGTATTTACGTAGGTCTGGTAGTGCAAGATGCTCGCGTCGTTCAGAATGTTGGATTCTTAGTCACTTTTCCGATGACTTTTTTATCCAATGCCTTCGCTCCAACAACAGGAATGCCTAAAGCCTTACAGTATGTTGCCGAATGGAATCCGGTCTCATCGATGGTCGCAGCCTGCCGTCAATTATTTGGTTTGAAAAATAAGTTCGGTGCTACCGCAACGTCGTGGCCAAGCCAACACCCCCTAGAGACGTCACTGCTCTACATGATTGTTTTAATGGCTATCTTCATTCCATTGAGCATTCGCAAATACGCCAACACATCTAGTTAAAAACAGCGGCGTTCTCTGAATTAAACGGCGTTATACGTAAAACTCGGCCGCTTTGATTTCTACCTGTATCACTCGACCATTTGGGGCGGCGTAGGAGACTGTTGCACCTATGTGTGCGCCCATTACTGCCGCGCCTAAAGGCGATTTTTCACTATAGACATCTAGATCACCTGAATCGATTTCTCGAGAACCCAATAAAAACCGCATCTCATCTCCGCCGATGATTGCGGTGACAACCATGCCGGCACCAACTTTTCCATCGGCGCTCGGTGGGGGCGTTCCAATGTGGGCATTCTCTAACATCTGCTTTAACTGGCGGATGCGCGCCTCCATTTTGCCCTGCTCATCGCGTGCGGCGTGGTAGCCGCCGTTCTCCTTTAAATCTCCCTCGGCGCGGGCGGCTTCAATTTTGGCCGTGACTTCTTTGCGCCCGAGTCCTTCTAAGTTGGCTAATTCGGCGCGCAAACGATCTGCAGCCTCTTGCGTTAGCCACGTCTGTGAACTCATAAGGAGTAAAGGTACTAGGTCTTTACTTGAGACGGCAACCAATAACGTTGGCATTTACGGCTGGACCACGAGATTTCACCGTTGTTGTGCGCTCTAGGCTGCCCAACCCCGGCTCAATGAGATCATCGATTTGACCAACAATCTCCTTATAGAAATCACGCGCAATCAAAGTACAAATTACCGCTGCGTTCTTGTCGTGGCGTTGCATTGAATATCGGAGCGAAATCTCTCGATCTGAGGTTATTGAGTAAGAAATAAGTGAGAATCGAATCGGTGGATTTGAATGGTGTAATCCAGCCCACGATATCCAACTTAAACCAACAATTGCTAAAATAATTGCTGGTACTCGCCATTGATTTCTAGGGCGAATACCGTATCGGTCGTTGTATGAGAACTCGGCGGGCATGGGATGATTATGTCATGCAAAAAAATGTTGAGATGGGTGCGGCCGGTTCAATTACGATCGCACTTCTAATAATCGCCGTTGTTTTCTTAATGCGCAGCTTCTATAAGCGCTTTATGGGCGTTGATCGAAGTGATGACACTTCTGAGACGTAAAGCTCTGACATCGCGAATTGCACAAGGTTTAGTCGTTCTATCGATCGCGGCGATATTTTTTTGCCTTGGAATCTGGCAGTTAGACCGCGCAGCTGCTCTAAAAGCAAGTCTTATTACTGCAACCTCAGTTGATGAGAAAGTAGTACCACTCGAATCAATTTCAGTGCCAAGTACGACGTTGGCGCCAGATGCGATAAATCGAATGGTCAATGTGGCTGGTCACTATGTCGCACATTACAAAGCGCCTGATCAAGTCGATGGCAAAGGAAAAATGAACGATTGGGAAGTAGCCCTGCTTCAGGTGGGTACGCATAAAGGCATTCTCGTGGTTCGTGGTCTGTGGTCAGATCGGTTGCTCAATCCTGAAGTTCAAGAATCAATGACTATTAGTATCACTGGCCAACTACGTGCCCATCAAGATGGCGATCGCGCGCAGAACTCTCAAGGGGTAATTTCTCGCCTAGATAGTGCAGTAATTGTGGGTCTTAGCAATCTAGATCTCTTTGATGGCTATATTCTGGCGAACTCTGAATCGCACAAAGGCACAGAACTTGGCAGAATTCGACTTATGCCAGAGAAATTAATTTCCCGCATCCCCGGCTTTTATTGGCAACATCTGTCATACGTTGTGATCTGGTGGCTGATGGCGGGGGTTGTGCTTTATCTTCCCTTTTATCGCCGTAAAGTAAGCACATGAAATCTGCAGTTCTGCGATTTAGAGTCATGGCAATTATTTCCGGAGTCATGTCCTTACTTTTATGGTTTGCCTATATGCCCATCAAATATATTTTCGATGCCCCAGAGCTGCACGATAAAATTATTTGGATTCCAATGGTGCATGGATATCTATATCCCATATATATTTTGAGCGCGATTCAATTTGCCGTGAAAGCGCGTTGGCCATTAATGAAGATGCTTGGCCTAATACTGGCTGGAACGTTACCTATTGCCTCACTGATTGCCGAGCGTCGAGTTGTACGTCGCTATTCATAAAATAATAAAGTCAGTTCTCTACCCACTATATGAGTGGCGTTTAGTTCGCGCTCTAGACTTTTCAAAAACTCCTCACCATGTTGGTGTTATTCTTGATGGAAATCGGCGTTGGGCTAAAGCAAATCCAAATTTTTCTGACCCCAATGGTCACAAAGCCGGGGCGAGTAAAATAATTGAGTTTTTAGGCTGGTGTGATGAGGCCGAAGTTCGAGTTGTAACGTTGTGGCTCTTATCGACCGATAACTTTAAGCGAAGCGCTCTCGAAATTGATGAACTGTTAAGAATTATCGGTGAGACCGTTGATGAGTTAGCAGCCACGGGCCGGTGGAATATTAAAGCAGTAGGGGCTTTGGATTTACTTCCCGATTGGCTTTCTCAAAAACTAAGTGATTTAAAACCAGTCCGCGACGATGGCGTCGAAGTCAATGTTGCTGTTAGTTACGGTGGTCGCCGTGAAATTGTTGATGCCGTCAAGCGTTATTTTAGTGAGGCCAACAAATCTGGCCAGTCAATAGATCAAGCCACATCAAATCTTTCAACAGATGATATTTCTAAGTTTTTATACACTGCTGGCCAGCCTGATCCCGAACTTTTAATTCGCACATCTGGAGAGCAGCGACTTGGCGGATTTTTGTTGTGGCAAAGCGCATTGTCGGAGTTCTATTTTTGCGAGGCGTATTGGCCAGACTTTCGACGCGTCGATTTTCTTCGCGCACTCCGTGCATACTCACTTCGTCAACGTCGCTTCGGTTCATAATTTATTCTCCAAGATTTAACGGCTCCTTCGTGCGTGTCGCACCTATTTTGGCGTCGATTAGTTCTACCTTTTTCATATTCGAAGTTCGTCCCAACTAGTACAACTTAAATCGAGGAGTTGCCCCATTGGCTTCTAAGAGTCACAATGGTAGAAAGACTTTTGTTTTAGATACCAGCGTTTTGCTGGCAGATCCTGGCGCGCTCCATAAATTTGCCGAGCACGAAGTAATTATTCCCATTGCAGTCATAGGCGAACTTGAGACCAAACGCGATCATCCAGAGCTCGGATACTTTGCACGAGCCGCCCTTCGAGCACTTGATGATCTTCGAATAACTCATGGCCGACTCGATCAGCCGTTAACCGTCACCCCCGAGGGTGGAACCCTGTCGGTTGAACTCAACCACACGGACTTATCCACGCTACCGCATGGATTTTTGCGCGATGGAACAAATGATTCACGAATTTTAGCGATTGCAAAAAACCTCATGTCTGATGGAAAGCGCGTTGTCTTAGTCACCAAGGATCTCCCGCTTCGAGTCAAAGCATCATCAGTGGGAGTTCAGGCCGAAGAGTACTTAGCCGAACTGGTCTCCACCTCTGGTTGGACAGGTATCGTCGAATTAAGCGTTGGCTCCAACGTCATCGATGACTTATATGCCACCGATCGCGCCGACCATGAGGCCGCCCATGAGCTGCCGGTTCATACTGGCGTGGTCCTGCACTCGGATAGAGCAAGTGCTCTGGCCAGAGTCAGCGTTGATAAGCAGTTGCAGTTAGTGCGTGGAGATCGCAACGTATTTGGTTTACATGGTCGCAGCGCAGAACAACGCATCGCTCTTGATCTGCTTCTCGATGATTCGGTGGGAATTGTTTCACTCGGAGGTCGAGCCGGAACCGGAAAATCCGCCCTCGCCCTGTGCGCAGGCCTTGAGGCCGTTATGGAAAAGCGCGTCCATAAAAAAGTTCTCATTTTTCGTCCTCTGTATCCAGTCGGCGGACAAGAGCTTGGATACCTACCTGGAAGCGAAGGTGAAAAAATGTCGCCTTGGGCGCAAGCCGTCTTTGATACTTTAGGTGCACTTGTTAGCCAGCCCGTTATCGATGAGATTCTTGATCGTGGATTAATTGAAGTCTTGCCGCTTACGCATATCCGTGGACGCTCACTCCATGACTCTTTTGTTATTGTCGATGAAGCCCAATCTCTGGAGCGCGGAGTATTGCTAACCGTCCTGTCTCGAATCGGCCAAGGCTCGCGCGTCATCCTGACCCATGATGTTGCCCAGCGCGATAATTTACGAGTCGGCCGCCACGATGGAGTTGTAGCAGTCGTTGAAACCTTGAAAGGCCATCCACTCTTTGCCCACATCACACTGACTCGATCAGAACGCTCACCAATCGCCGCGCTGGTCACCGAGATGCTAGAAGGCCCCATCGTTTTATAAGGGCAAAAAGCGGCCAAAAGAATCTCACAGTCACATTTGCGACATTTCGGACATTACCCTTACTGACCTGCGCTTTTACTAATCCACACCCATTGGCTTTCCTGTGAATCTTGGACTCATGCGGGAAATAATTTGCCGATACTGACCAGTACCGACAGGCTTTGGCCATTCCCCGTTAGTCATGAAGCCTTTTAGTAGGTCGATCGGTTGTGGGCCAGAGTTAGAGAGAAGGGGTGAGATGAAGAGTCCGCGTAAGTCAGTTGCAATCTGGAGCGTCATCGCTTCGATCCTCTTTTTGAGTTCGGCCCTTCCCAGTGCCTACGGCCTTGAGTTTCCCATGACGATCCGTATTGAGATTGATCCTGACGCAACATCCCTTACGGCCGCAGCAGTGCCGGTTGAAACCGTGGCTGCGCTCTATGGATCAATCAACCTTGCGTCAACGCCACTAGGTTCGATTTTTTCAAGTGACGTCGCCCTCGTCTCATCCGTGAGCCGTCAGGTCGAGATGGCTCGAACAATCATTGGCGCAAAGAAAGTAGCAAAGGCGATTTTGGCCGAAGAGTTCAATATGAATGATTCAGAGTTTTCATGCCTTAACTCACTGTGGACTAGAGAAAGCCATTGGAACTATAAGGCCCACAACTATCGCTCTGGTGCTCACGGAATTGCTCAGGCGTTGCCAGCTGAAAAGATGAGTGTCATTGCCGATGATTGGCGCACGAATCCGCTCACCCAGATTCGTTGGGGACTTCGCTACATCACGATTCGATATGACACCCCATGTAAGGCTTGGTCACACTTTAAATCAAAGCGCTATTACTAGACGCGCTCGCTCCAATCTCCATTTATTTGGATGTACCAGCGCATTCATAAACCAATTTCTTACCCACATTTGATAGAGCTTCATCCATCTCCCTTGATCCCTTTACAAACGCACGCTCACTCACTCACAGGCTACTCGCACTCACTCACCGTTTACGCACAACTCCCTCCACTAATTTATAGTTATGAACAACTTCCTCATCAGGGGCCTCCGTCTACTGGGAGTTCTGATAGTGCTAACTGCTCTCACTTCAGTCACCCTTCCCCCTCAAAAGGCAGTTGCCTCCCACGAAACATATAAGGTCGGGGATAGAACCCCAACAGGGGGAACCGTCTTCTATGTTCTGCCTCAAGACACCATATCTAGTTGGCACTACCTAGAGGTTGCCCCTGACAATTGGAACTCAGGGAAACTCTCCAATACTTCCTATAACAGGGCAGAAAGTTATGTCTACGCCTACGAAGACAAGAGTTGGTACATTCCATCTTCAGACGAGTTCGCAATCCTGTACTCAGAAAATAGAGCCAAACGTCTCAAAAGCATTACCTTAAAACCAGGAACATATTGGACGTCTACGGGAGTGGTCATAAACGAAGAGATACAGAGCCTCCAGGCATTTAATACCTTAACTCGTAAACTAACCACCCAATCCTACAAAAACGCCATCAACGGCAAAGTGCTCTTAAAGGTTAGGCCAATAAGATATCTCGACTAGTTAGATTACAGAGGTCGTGCT
>JAYTTL010000396.1:0-3030 GCA_043745325.1 Actinomycetes bacterium | reverse complement strand
AATCTTCAACGGCCGATAAAAACCGTTCCCCGTAAGTTGTCCACGTCTGGATGAGGCCAACGCGCTCTTTTGCCGCGAAGGAGTGCACGAAGTAGAAGGACTCTGTGTTGATTCCTGCAAAAAGTATTGAAGTCCCTGGTGCCTCGACCGTGTTCCAACCCATGTGCGGCACAATCGGGGCATTCAATGCACTCACTGTTCCGGGCCACATACCAACACCAGGATGAGGTTGCTCTTGTGCATGTTCATCGCCCAGCGCAAAGAGAATCTGCATACCAATACAGATTCCCAAAGTTGGTCGAGATTTCTCTAAACGCGCTCTGATGATGCTTGCGCCATCAATGGAATTAAGGCCTTTCATGCACGCAGCAAATGCTCCGACACCTGGCACAACTAATCCATCGGCTTCGATTGCAGTGCGTCGATCAGAGGTAACAACAACATCTAAACCAGTAGTTGCAAATGCGCGTTCTGCAGATCGTAAATTACCTGACCCATAGTCAAGAATTGCGATCAAAGAGAGCCCTTGGTTGAAGGAATCCCGCTGGTCCTACCATCGATGGAGACAGCATCGCGCAGGGCGCGCGCGACCGCTTTGAACTGTGCTTCAAAAACATGGTGGGCATTTCTTCCCTCTAGAACTCGTATGTGGAGGGCGATGTGGGCCTCGGCTACAATTGATTCCCAGATATGCCGCCCGAGAGTTGTATCAAAACTTCCGATGAGTTCGACAATTTCTGGTTGGCGATGAACTAAATATGGTCGACCAGATAAATCAACTGCAGCTTGTACGAGTACTTCATCCAAAGGAACCATGGAGTCACCAAAGCGGCGAATTCCGGCCTTATCTCCCAATGCCTCGCGAAGGGCTTGGCCAAATGCAAGGGATGTATCTTCAACGCTATGGTGGGAATCGACATCGACATCACCTGTGGTTTTAATAGTTAAATCAAAAGCTGAATGCTTTCCAAGTTGGGACATCATATGATCAAAGAAAGGAACTCCCGTTGATACATCAATGGCACCTTGACCATCTAAGTTTAGTTCAACTACAACATGCGACTCTTTAGTTACGCGTTCAACTCTTGCATTTCTCATGGTCACAGCCTTTCTAGAGGATTTGTGTAAGGGCTCTAATGAAGGCCCTATTCTCGGCATCATTGCCGACAGTTACACGAAGATAGGACGATAATCCCACATCTCTTATGAGAACGCCTTTTTCAAGGAGTTGAGCCCATAATTGTGGCGCACTGAGGGTGAAACCCGAGAAGAGAATGAAGTTACCCTCACTTGACACCGTAGTTAAGCCGAGTTTCATAAGAGAGTTTTCCAACTCTTTGCGCGCGGCAACGAGAGTCTCAACATTACTTAACAGCTGGACTCGATATTCCAAGGCAACGAGCGCCGCCGCCTGAGTAATCGCACTTAGGTGATAGGGCAAACGAACCAGCAACATCGCATCAACAACGGCAGAGTCGGCAATGAGATAACCGACACGAGCCCCGGCAAAGGCAAAGGCTTTACTCATCGTCCGTATTACGACGACATGAGGGTTTTTATCAATTAAAGTCACCGCCGATTTCTCTGAAGAAAACTCGGCATAAGCTTCATCAACAACTAAGAGTCCACCCTGTATTTTTACAACTTCGGCTAACGCTTTGATATCTTCAATAGAAATCACATCCCCCGTGGGGTTATTAGGCGTAGTTACAAATGTAAGGGTTGGTGAGTGTTGAAAAATCTCTCTCGTAGCAATGTCAAGATTGAAAGTAAAGTCAGAATTTCGTTGACCATTAATGAACTTAGTTCCCGTTACTTTTGCAATTATTGAATGCATAGAGTACGAGGGAGTAAAACCAATTGCGAGCCCACTACCAAAAGCCAAAAAAAGCGATTGAATAATCTCATTGCTTCCATTTGCCGCCCAGATATTTTCAAATCCAAATTCGGTCGAATTTTTTTCATTGATATAGATCGACAAACCTGCACGAAGTTTTAACGCATCACGATCTGGATATCGGTTGAGAGTACCCGCCGCTTCTCCAACTGCTTCTGTAATCGCTTTTTGCAAGTCAATCGATGGTGGATAAGGATTCTCATTGGTGTTCATAGATGCGTCGCTGGCAAGTTGCGGAGCTCCATATGGAGTTAGTTGTTGCAAATCGCTACGAAGTGGTAACCACGTTGGCCAACTCATCACATGTTTTCCAACCTAACTGACATCGCTTCTCCATGTGCGGGCAGATCCTCTGCATTTGCTAACGTTACGACCGTTGGCAGAATATCTAGAAATGCACTTTCTCCATACTCAATAAAATGAATGCCACGCAAGAAAGTTTGCACGGACAATCCACTTGAGTGACACGCGCATCCACCCGTCGGAAGTACGTGATTTGATCCTGCGGAATAATCCCCAAGTGATACTGGAGAAAATCGGCCAATAAAAACGGCACCGGCATTGCGTATCTTGCTTGCATCCCTATGAGCATTTACTGTCTGAATCTCTACATGCTCGGCGGCATAAGCGTTTACTACATCCAAGCCTTGCTCCACTGAATCAACGAGCACAATGGCAGATTGAATGCCAGATAATGCTTGACGAATACGATCTGCGTGCTTGCTCGAACCCACACGTACGTGTAATTCAGAGATCACAGCGTCTGCCAACGTCGTACTCTCTGTCACCAAAATTGCCGCCGCGATGACATCGTGTTCGGCCTGGCTAATGAGATCGGCGGCAACATCGGCGGCAATCGCGCTCTTATCGGCCAAAATCGCAATTTCAGTGGGTCCGGCCTCTGAATCGATTCCAACTACTCCACGAAGCGCGCGTTTTGCGGCCGCCACGTAGATATTTCCCGGGCCAGTGACAACATCACATTTTTCGGCCACGCCTTCCATGCCATATGCCATAAGCGCAATTGCTTGGGCTCCTCCGACGGCATAGACCTCATTAATTCCAAGAAGTGCGCATGTTGCCAAAATTGTTGGATGAGGAAGTCCACCAAACTCTTTTTGCGGAGGTGAGGC
>JAYTTL010000395.1:0-3043 GCA_043745325.1 Actinomycetes bacterium | reverse complement strand
CCGGTTGAATCATCTCCAGTAGGTCATTGAAAAATAGAAACTCTAGAGCCGACTTAGTATAAAATAAGTTTCCAAACGGTAGGTTACTCTTAACAAACTTAGTCATATCTGCTAAAACCTTATTTCCTTCACCGTCCATCAGTCTGGCGGGGCTTCTCAATGCTATCTCTATAGCTCTCTCTGCTGTACCAAATGTAGGTCCTAATAAATCACCGAATACCGCCGCTTGATAATCAGGGTCTTTAAATATCATGTCTCCAAGGATACCTGCGCCGCCGCCTTTAACTATTGCAGCAAACACTGTTTTGAAGTTTAGATTGCCTTCTTCATCTATCAAGGCAGGAGGTGTCTTTCCTTGTGATATAGCCTGCAAACTTAAACCAACCATGCCCGCTACCGTCATCTGTGTAAACAATCTAGGAGCGTTTGCCAAAAAGAAATCTTTTCCTCTGCCTGCTAGTTCCTTACCGTAAATCTCAGTAATCTGCGATACAGGGAACTTTTTAAACTGCTCTATGTGCATCAAAAATTCGCCTAGTATGGTTCCTCTCTTGGTTCCCATTCTAAAACTAGAGTCTACGTCTGTTCCCGGAGTTAATGTCGCCGTTTCTCTTCTATCGACAAGCGCGCCTAGAAGTCTCTCAGGCAGCTCTTTCAAATACTCTTTACCATGCTTCTCACCTAGCGCTTCTAAGTCAGGTCTAAACTTATATAAATCTTCTAGAGTTAATTCACGTAGTGAATTTGGTGTGACGAACCTATTGCCGTCTGTTGTAGTCTCAACTTTAGAACGAATCATATCCCAGTCTTCAGCTAGTCCGTTTTTATTTAAAAAATACTTTAAGCCGTCTTCTAAATTACTGAATACATCATCAGCAAAAGAACCTAAGAAATTAGATATCGTTACCGTAGTACCCTGCTTATTGTTCTTTGTGAAATCATCAAGCAGAGTCATCTTCATAAACAGGTCGCCAACCCCTGTAAAAGATTCTTTCACTCCGCCTACTATACCTCCATCTTTATAACCTGCCTGAAACTCTTTTACCGTGGTAGAAAGTTTGCCTCTCTTACCATACACAGAAGGTGCGCCTACGTATCCTGCGGCACCGTCGTATGCTCTATATAAAGAACCTGACAAATCCTCCATACCTAACGCCAAAGCTTTCGCCATCGCTTGCCGCTCTTTATTTCCATAGTTACCGAAGGTGTCGTTAAACAGAGTGATATAGCGCGTCATAGGGTCTACGCCTAAATTACGAAGCACCATGTTTTTATTAGGTAGGTCTGATATAGAACTAAATAATACTGAGCCTAATCTATCTAAAACATTTAATTGAAGAACCGTATCAGAGACTCTTCTAATTATTTGTCCTCTTGGAGTATTTATAGTTGCATTAGCCTGTCCCGTTACTTCATCAAAAAGATGTTTAAGTCCTCCCTTCTCAGCGTCTTTTAGCGGGTGCGCTCCTCCTTCACCTAGCTTTTTAGTTTCTTCTAGAAGAGTAGGTATAAGTCCGTGCTGTCCGAAGATATGTGCTTCTGGATTAGTGCCAAACTGTTTTAATAATGCTAAGTCTCTAGACGCTGTAGCTATTTTCTTTGACATTGAGTTTTCAATGCCTCCGGCGCCGTATTTTAAGGACATCTCATTCATCGCCTCGGGTCTAAGAATAATTTGTCTCTCTAGACTCATCTTTTTAGCAATGTTTCCTGAGCCCGTGAACATCTGCGGTACCGCGCTATCGCCTGCACCTATATCAAAATCATGTATCCCTGAAGCGAGACGGTCATACAGGTCATTGAAGAAGGCTTTAGAGTCTCCGGGAATGTTTCCGCCCCAGCTTTCTTTGAAATCCATTTTAGATGTTAAATCTGCAAGAAATTTCTCTCTGCCTACCGACGCTATTTTCTCTGCGTCCCAGCTCTGCTTAGCTCCGTACCCTTCTCGTTGAGTAATGTCTGCGCCATGTGCATTTAACCTGTCAGTAATGTCGTCTTCTAATTTTGTCCATACTTCCGCTATCTGCCTTGCTTTCTTATTCTCCGTAGCAGGCAGCACTTTGTCAGGGGTTATACGCTCCCGTAATCCGGTGTCTGGGTTGTAGTGATACTTCTGTAACGCCGTTACTTCCTGCATTAAATCGTTTGAATGTGCTTTAGATTCAAGCTCGTCAATCAATGTAGAGTCTATTTTATTTAAACCTAGTTTAAACTCCTCGGTCATGCCCTCGCGTATTCGCCTCTTGTTGCGACCGGTTTGAGATATAAGACCTTTGATAGACTCATACATAGCTTTACCAGAGTTTTTACTGTCGGCTGATGCTGCATTTCTAATCACATCTAGGTTAAATTCTTTACGTTCAAAATTGATTAGCTTGTTTCTATTCTCAACGAATACTGCTCTTTTACGTGCAACGTGTTCACCAAGCTGCTTATCTGCGAAGTCTCTAGACGTTAGACCCGGGTTTTCAGTGAAGAAATTATTTCTGTTCTGCTCCATCTGAGCTAGAACTTTCAGTGCGGCTTCTCTAGACATCTTACCGTTAGAGGCTTCTACTACTTTATCAGCGCAATCATCTGTCATAGTCTACACCTCATAGCTACTTCTTCAGCAGCATTGTAATCATCTACATCTTTAATAGAGGCATCATTTTCCTCTAATAATGCTTTGAGGTTTTCATTGTCTTTATAGATAGCATTAAGTTTCTCTGTTTCTGCGGTTATATCTGTCTCAATGTCTTTAGACTCCACTGGTGAAGACCTGAATTCTGCTGCGGATTCTTGCCCCGCTAGTTTACTGCTTTGTTTGTCAGGGTTTATTACGTCTCTCACTACTGCTTCACGAGCAGCCATCTCAGACTTTTGACCGTACTGTTTCTTGTACTGGATATCCTCATGTAACGCTTTTATATAGTTTATATCTCCGTTATTAAGTCTTTGAACCTCGCTAGGGTCTAGCTTCTCTGTCTGATAAAATTCTTTGCTTCTATCGAGTAAAGCTTTCTGCTCTGGTGAAAGCTTGTCTAAGTCAGTGTTTGATAAA
>JAYTTL010000394.1:0-3054 GCA_043745325.1 Actinomycetes bacterium | reverse complement strand
TTGCCAGGGTTCGGTCTGCGTGTTCCTGCGGTCGTCTTGGATCGCAGACGTGCCGATTTTTTCCGTTGGAGGGTGTTTCTTTCGATGATAGCCAGAGGTTGATTTACCCGCCATTGGCAAGTGTCGTGTATCGCAGGACGACGAATCAATCTGTGTTCCAAGCCAATTCGCGCTTAGCTGCTGTTGAATTGAGTCATCTGCTGGCCACGTGTCTTGCCGTAAATGATCGCTTGATAGAGGCTGATCCAACTTGTCAGAGACAGAACTTCGAAGCAGCAGCGAATATGGTGCCAGTAAGCTCGACGTGTATTGAACTTCCCCATCGCCTTTGCGAACAAAGGGCAACATGTTTGCTGCACTTGATCGACAAGAAATGCCAGTATCGTGAGTGTTGCGAAGACCGTGGATAGATTCTTTTGCCCGTGACCAAAGTTGTGTTCGAGGTGGTAACCTTGGTTCTTTAGCGTATTGAATGTCTCGTTCTCAATCTTCCATCGCGAGCGTCCGCCCCGAACCAAATGGAGCACGTTCTCAGGAGTTACTTCCAACTGCGTGACCCAGCTATACCGCTGCGTTACGGCAAGCTGATCGTCGAATTCCATATGCTGAATGAACTTGACCGCAATGTCTGGGTGTGAGGCGTTGAGTTGCAAATGGTCATGCCACTGCGTCTGCATTGCAGGCGAACTTCCATTAACTTCCACTGACAGATTTTTTACTTGCCCCAACTCATTCATCTTCATGAAGTTATCGAACAGGAACGTATGGTCCCCAGGCTTAGCGCCCAAAAGAAACTCGAAGTTCAGCGAGATAAGATCTTGGATATGCGGGCCATTGCTGGCTAATCCGTCTTCGATGACGATGCACTTCAACTTTGGATGCATTTTTCGAATCGTGTGCAATAGGCGCCTCACCGCGTTTCGTTCGCAATCGTTCTTGTTGTCGCCATCTTGCTGGACGATGGGCTCAAGCGCGATTGGAAAAACGGTCTTGCGGTCAGGATGCACCAACACCGCGACCACCAATTGATGCGAATACTGGGTTTTGCCCTTCTTTCGTTCCTTCACTAAACACTGTGGGCATCGAATCGTGGTAGAGGAAAAATAGCCGGTTCCATCGATAGCCAGCAAGTATTTGCCATCCTGAAACGCGAAATCTTTGAGGACCCCGCCACGTTGTAATTCGTAGAAGATGTCGGCAAAGCATTCGTTGAGATGCTTGGGATCCACCTGGTCAAGGATCTCGCGATGCTGTGTGTCGCTTGGAATAGACTTGATTCGGTAGAGATTCATTAGGCTCTGGTCTTGGCGACGCTGATCGAACGCGAGCAGCGAGGGATCTTTGAGAGAAAACATGGCGAATGCGGCCATTAAGCAATCAGCCAGAGTGTGGTCAGTACTTGCGGCGCGACGCGGATCGGGAATTGCTTCGAAACGTTCACGCAGCCCTTGGATCAAAGAGTCGATGGAAAGATACTCACGCGCTTCAAGCAAACTGGACTTGGTCATGATTGGCCTCCTGTGGCAGGAACCAACATAAGGTAGACTCAACAAACCGATGGGATCAAAAAGCAGGAATTTCGAAAATTCATCGCGCCGCGATAGCATTCACTCGCGTTAGGATTCGTTGGACTTTGACGCTTGCCGGGAATCGCTGAGATTACTTCGAGAAACACTCGGAGTTGGTGGTTTGAAATATCAGGGCCATTGACTTACGGCGACTCAACGGCGCTGAAAGTAGTTTTGCAGGATCGCGTTGGAAGGCGTGAGATCGCTCAAACGACGCTGATATTGGAATAAAAGTCTACGATTAATGTAGCAAAGGAAGATTATGCAAAAAAAAGCTAAAGCTTTTACGTTAATCGAAGTTTTGGTTGTATTGCTAATCCTGGGAGCACTTGTATCACTCCTTATGGTTGCAGTACAAAGTGCTCGGGAATCAGCGAGGAGAGTGCAGTGTTTAAACATGATTCGCCAAGTGGGTTTAGCGGTACAGCTGGCTGAATCGCATCATCGCTCGCTTCCGTCAGGTAGTCGCGGATATTCTTTGGGGATTTTCCGTCCAGGCCCGTTGGTTGCGGTGCTTCCATATCTCGAACGTTTGGAAAACTTCGAACGTAGGGAAGTCTTCGAAGAATGCAATCCGCCGTTCGATCGGCGAAATAGATGGCTACCCGTCCTATGTCCATCGGACGGCGTAGAAGCTGGCTCAAATGTCAGGTTCAACGGCGGAAGTAGCATTAGTTTTCATCGAGATTTTATTGGTTTACCAGAAAAATGTGGCGACGGAGCTTTCCCTGGAGGGACGTCGCTTAGAATTTCTGAGTTTACCGACGGCCTTTCGAATACTGCTGGAATTAGCGAGCGACCGATAGGCAGAGACGGAGATAGTTCCATTAAGACGATTCTTGGAAATCACTCTCCTTGGGCTGGAATTTCAACTGCTCAAGTAATTCAAATGGAAGGCTTGGTTTCCAGTGAATTCTTGTCCCAATCAGGTCGATCTGCGCTCCACGGAGTGCCAAAACACTTGGGATACAATCACGTTTCAATTCCAAACGCATCAGCTATCGACACACTTTTTTGCAATGAAACCTGCGGAAACTGCGCTCTAGGACGTATAGCAGCTCGAAGCTATCATTCTGGCGGGATCAATGTTGCGTTTATGGACGGCCGTATGCAGTTTATTGCAAATTCAATTGACGCTTCAGTTTGGAGGTCCTTCGGAACCCGCGCGGGAAGTGATGAAGTTTCGCAGTAAATTGAGAGGTGTAGGTACTGGCGATGCTTCCGACCCGAACATGTAACCGTCTATCTTGGAACGGAACGATGGATCCATCGTCAAAGCTTCATGGAATGGCGGCTGTTGGACCGTCGGATTCCGCCAAAGCGATACCACTCCATTTATCCTTACTCGGCCTCTTCGTCAAATTGGGTAACCCGCATAAATGGCTGCGTCCCAATAGTGTTCGGCACGTAAGTTGCGTTCCGAAGGTTGCTTAGTTTTTAGAACAGCGGCCAGCGAATAAAATCGGCTGACGTTTTCAGCATTGGC
>JAYTTL010000393.1:0-11471 GCA_043745325.1 Actinomycetes bacterium | reverse complement strand
GAACTGAACCCCAAAAGTTGGACACTTAAAGAAGAGTCCAAATCGAAGGGCTAAGTTCAATGGACAACAGGGTCAAGCATCAAATTGAAACCCGCATCGAAGCCGCAAGGCTATTTGATGCGGGTTTTGGTTATACCCAAGTAAGCACCTATTTGAAACTTTCTTTGGGCACTATGAGGGATTGGCAAGATTTGAATAGGCAGGGTCGCCTCGTAGGCTTAGTTTCTATGGGGGAGAACAAAAACTATTCTGAGAAAGTGAAGCTTGCAGCCGTTGAGAAGTTTCTTGCCGGTACCAGCAAAGTTGTTGTGATGGCTGAATTTGGCATCAGCACTCGTACGGTTTTCAATAAGTGGGTGGCTGCTTATCGTTTGCTTGGTGCTGAAGGCTTGACTTCAAAGCCTCGTGGCAGACCTAAAAGAGATCTTTCTGGCAAACCGGAAACGGACGCTGAGAAGATTTTCCGCCTTGAAATGGAGGTGGAGGTTCTAAAAAAATACAACGCTCTAGTGGCAGCCGAGGAAGCTTTGCTGTTGGCAAAGCAGAAATCGTCGCGTCATTAGAGCATAAATATCCTCGCACAGCTCTTTGCACCCAGGTTGGCTTATCTAAAAGCACCTACCATTACCATCGCAGCAAACGAGTTGCTCCTGATCGCTATCGTGAAGTCCGGCCAATAATTCGCGAAGTCTTCGATAAGGCCTATCGTTCTTATGGTTACAGGCGTATACAGGCGGTGTTGAAGGCTCAGCATGGCCTTTGCTTGAGTGGTAAAACTGTGCTTCGTTTGATGCGGGAAGAATCACGGATATGTCAGGTTCGTCGCCGGAAATATATTTCTTACAAAGGCGCCGTTGGGCTGGCGGCCCCCAATGTGTTGGAACAAAATTTTGCAACTGATGGCCCTAATAAAAAGTGGGCTACTGATGTTACTGAATTCAAAGTGTTGGGCCAGAAACAGTATTTGTCACCGATAATTGATTTGTTTAACGGTGAAGTGATTTCCTACGAATTGGCACCATCGCCTACTCTTGCTTTGGTGACAGGCATGCTGGAGAAAGCTTTTTTGACGCTTAGCCCTGCAGACAAGCCGATAATTCACTCTGATCAAGGCTGGCACTATCGTCACTTGAATTACCAGCAAGCTTTGAAGTGCAGAGGATTAGTTCAATCGATGTCTCGCAAAGGAAATTGTTTGGATAATGCGGTGGCAGAGAATTTCTTTGGTCACTTTAAAGAAGAATTTTTGAGGCAACAAACCTTCACCAGCGTGAGTCACTTCAGAACTGAACTCGAGGCATACATCACTTGGTTCAATAACGATCGAATCAAAATAAAGTTAAAAGGACTGAGCCCGGTTCAATACCGGACCCAGTCCCTTACTAAACTATCCTCGACTCTTAATTAAACCTCCAACTTTTGGGGTTCAGTTCAGTTTCCAGTGAGGGTTATTTATAAAGCGGTGTTTATTAGGCAGGGTTTACTGCATCAGCCTGAGGGCCTTTTGGACCCTGTACGACCTCAAATGAAACTGCCTGACCCTCTTCAAGGGACTTGTAACCGTTTCCTTGAATTGCTGAGTAGTGAACGAATACATCTTGTCCGCCACCATCAACTGCAATGAAACCGAAACCCTTTTCAGAGTTGAACCACTTAACTGTGCCTGTTGCCATGTTTTTACTTTTCCTTCGATATGTGGGTGTTCGAGAAATCCTCGACCACGGTCTTCCTCTTGCGCCAGCGATACCGAATATGTATTACATGAAACGGGTACTGATTAAGCGTCCGACTAGTCCCAATGGTAACGCCAATAAGCCCAGATGCCTAAAGTGGGACTGGACAGTGTGAACCCGTCGGGTGTGTAATTGAGGTACTAGCACGTACGAAAAGGCGACCGGGGAAGGTCGCAATCGGCGTCCTTGCTAGGAGTTATCAATGCAACGTTTAACCCGATCCTCAAAGGCTTTGGCCGTGCGGGGACAACTCACTATCCATAGCGCGCCATCTGCGCTGCGCAGCCATATTGATTGGGCAATCTCGGATCTGTTGGGTCCATCGGCTCGCTGTGAATGGACGCCTCAGCAACTCAAAGCTGGCACGTATAGATGCATGCTTTCGTGGCGTGATCGCGAGGGCGTTGCCGCGGCGATGGCTAGTGCGCTTCGGAGTTGGCACTACATCGTCTTTGAAGTTCAAGAGGACACCAACGATGGGGGAGAGTTGTTTCGCTTTACTCCCGAACTTGGCATTCACCGCGCAATCACCGATCTATCAGGTGCGGTCATCATCAATGAAAACCAAGTTAATGCCGTACTCGCGCACAATGTGAATGAAGATGCAATTCGCGAAGGGTTAGCCCTCATTCTAGGTTGTGCGTGGGAGAAGGAGTTTGAGCGCTTCCGTGGGATCAATCACCAAGAGCTTTCGCACTTGCGGGCAATTTAGAGGATTACACTCTAAATATGAGCCAATTACATGAATCACCGATTATTACAGTTGAACGTCGCAAAGCAGTAACAATAATAATATCCGCGGTACTCATTTCCTTAGCACTTGGAATTGGTCTAATGAAAGTTGGAACGGGTTTTGCATCTCGCAGCAGCGATGGCATAACGGTAACTGGGTCGGCTAAGACATCGGCAACGGCCGATAATGTTGTGTGGACGCTATCAGTGAGTTTGTCATCCCCAGCTGTAGGTACTGCAGTGAAGAAAGTCGATTCAGATGTAGCGGCATTGTCGAAATATTTGACTATGGGAGGAATCCCTGCTGACGCACTCACTCTCGGTGCAGTTTCAACAAATGCAAACGAAGAGTATGTCAATGGAAATTCGACGGGACGCATTCTTTCTTATCGAGCAAATCGTGATGTGACAGTGCGAACTAAAGATGTTCAATTGGTTTCAAAGCTCAGTCAAGGTATAGGAACTCTTCTTGGAACTGGAATCAATGTTAATAACTATGGTCCTCAGTACTATATTTCAAACCTACCAGAGCTACGCCCAGCGTTAATGAGCGATGCGATGAAGGATGCCAAGGTACGTGCCGAAGCTTTAACCAAGGCCGTTGGAAGTTCTCTAGGTGCTCTAATAAATGTAAAAGCTGGACCAATCCAGATAACAACACCTGATTCGACCATGACGGCGGATTATGGCGCCTACGACACCAGCACAATTAAAAAGACAGTAACAGCTACCGTTTCGGTGACTTTCAAATCTAAATAGCTATGACGTCGGCTATTCGTTGACCTCTTCACGAGATCTCTTTTCGTACTCTTAATTACTTGGGGCTGGATCACTTACTCAACGGCGAGCGAGACATTAGTTGGTTCTTTCGAGGTTTTGGGGTGTCATAAGCCTTGTTAGAATAGAGAAATGAAAGTATCAGAAGAAAAGATAAGACGTTCGCGTTTTATCAGTTATCTTTTGTACATTCAATCACTAGCGCTTTTTGGCTTTTTTTCGATGAATTTGCTCCCACATTTCATTAGGAAGCTAGGCGGTCAAGTTAATCCATTCTTCATAATTTCCGATGAAGTTGCTTCGATTCTGATTGCATCATGTCTTTACCTGACTGCCCGTGGAATCAGACTTCGCCGTCGTCGTGCATGGATCATAGCGGCCTCATTACAGACTCTTTTGATTTTAACTTCATTCGTCCGATCGATGCATATATTTTTGTACGGTCATGAAAATTCACATATTTTTTTTAAGGCCTTCGGTTTAACGCACCTCATTTCAGAGATTATAATTTTGACCTTACTAGTCCGTTATAGAAATATCTTTCAAACCATCGCTGATCAAGACTCGAGGCGACAAGCAATAATATTTTTTATTCGAAGTTCAATATTTGCACTCCTGTTAGGTTTCCTAATCGTCTATTTTGATGCCAGCTCTTTCGTTACTCCGGTAAACCTAGGTCAAGCCTTCGAGATTGCGATTAAGGGTTTAATTGGTGTATCGGGACCCGCACAATTCTCCTCTGAGCGCCTGCAAGAACGGCTCGAATTATTTCTTGGAGGCCTTGGATTTTTACTTGTCATTAGCTCACTGGTTAAATTTTTCAAACCAAAACATCTTTCCACTTCACTCAGTGCTGCAGATGCAGAACTACTTGGAAGTATGATTCGAAATTCTCCGCAAAGTGATTCATTGAGTTACTTTGCTTTACGTGAAAATAAATCAGTGATCTGGTCTAAGAACGTTAAGGCCGCCATTCCTTACTCTGTAGTTGCTGGGGTAATGATCACCACTGGAGATCCCATCGGAGATCAAGAGTCATGGCCCTCTGCGATGTCTGCCTTCCTGTTAGAGGCCGAACTTCACGGTTGGATTCCCGCAATATATGGCTGCTCTGAAACCGCTGGCGAAATTTGGGTCCGAGAGTCCGAGTTCGACGCGCTAGAAATAGGTGATGAAGCTGTTGTGAAGATCCAGCAATTTAGCGTTGAGGGTCCATCAATGAAGAATATTCGTCAAACTATAAATCGAATAAACCGATTGGGATACACAGCACAGTCGAGCTTTGTTCGTGACCTAGATGATGTGTTTCGAAACAGGCTGGCCGAGGTAATGCAGAACTGGCGCAGAAGTGGAACTGAACGTGGGTTTTCCATGGCCTTGGGGAGATTTTGTGATGAAGTTGATCCGGATTGCCTGATTACGTGGGCCGAGCATCAGAATGAAATAATGGCAGTCTTGCAATTTGTGCCTTGGGGTCAGTCATCTCTCTCTCTTGATGTTATGCGCCGCTCGCCCGAATCAGAGACTGGTGTTAATGAACTTATGATTCAGCAAACCATTTTATTTGCAGGAGCACTACATTTTGAAGAACTTTCACTCAACTTTGCCTCTTTCCGTAGCATATTTGAACGGGGAAAAAAGTTGGGTGCCGGTCCTATTACTCGCTTTAATCATAAGGCCCTCATATTCCTTTCTCGATTCTTCCAAATGGAATCCCTATATCGCTTCAATTCAAAATTTCAACCAGAATGGATACCTCGATATGTGGTTTTCCCAGGGGTTAGTAATCTTGTAAAGGTGGGTTTTGCAATTCTTAAAGTCGAGGCCTTCATTCCAGACGTTCGTTCTATGCTGGGCTTCAAGAGGAAAAGAAAATGAACTTCGAGTTAACAAGTGGCCTGACACAATTCCTCTTCATTCTTCTTGCCATCTCTGCCACTATTTTCGTTCTCCTCTTTTGGAATAAAATTTACCGCAGAGGCTTCCTTAACCTCATCTTTCGAACGACCACGCTGCTCTTAATCATCGTATTGACAATATCTAGCCTTGCGATCTCGGTTAATAAATCACAGGGTTTTTATTCTTCGTGGACTGATTTTTTCGGTGGCACCAGGGATTTTACTGCTACCGCAATCACAAATGAAAACTTAAAGATTTTAGATGCAAGTTTTTTAAAAAAGGCGCAACCAATTTCTGGCGATCTTCATCTCTTGAAGGAGACTATCAGAGGCAAGAAATCACATGTATCCAATATCGTTTATTTAATTTTACCTTCTAGTGCAGTTCAAGAATTGAAGGTGGGAAAAAGCTTGAACGCAAGTGATTATCAAGTAGTTGAGTTTTTAACTGGCTTTCCATCTCAGCCCGAAATGTGGTTTAAAGCTCTTAAAGTAGAAGAAGACATAACTGCCTATAATGCAACACATTCTCGGAAGATAATTGGTGTAATCCCACAAATTAATATTGCGGGTAAAGCGGATTTGGAGTGCATGAACTTTGCGAATGGTCAACCAGATGCTGAAGCTTGGCTAACCGAAGATATGCATTCCTATATTTCCAGGCGGTTGGGGCTCGCGGAATCGCAGTGGATTTCAGTTGGGGTTTCAACCGGTGCGTGGTGTGCGGCTATGTTTGCCATTAGGCATCCGAAACTCTACTCAGGCGCCCTTTCAATTGCAGGGTATTACCGACCTGCTTTGCCTTTGAAAGATCCAATTGATCTCCAACGCGCGATGATAGCTAAATATGATGTTAAAGAAATGGAAAGTAGATTGGTTTCTCCAGTCCCGCTATACATTGTCGCTAGTCTTGGTGATGTTTATTCAATCCGCGAAACTACACGCTTCCTTGCCAAGCCACATCCGATGTTAAAGATAAATTATCGCGAGATTTCATCCGGTGGACATAATCCTAGAGTTTGGAAAAGTCAGATTTTACCCGGCCTAACGTGGTTAAGCACAGTTATTCATTAAAGCGGAATAATCTCAAGGCTTACGCCGCGAAGTGAAGCAACTGCATGATGTGCTTTTGAGGATTTAACAGCGCACCTTACCTCGAAATCGTCTCACTACGAGAGTTAGTTTCCAGTTAACATGCCAATATTGACATATTAACGTTTTTAAGACTATATTTATGAGATATTAAAGGAGAATCACGTGAACGAAGAATTGGTGCCAAGAGTTCTGACTTCGGCCCTTCGGGACATGGGAGAGAACTTAACAACCTGGAGGAAACTGCGCCACATCACCGCCCTGCAACTGGCAGATAGAGCTGGAGTCTCCATCAATACAGTCTTGCGGTTGGAATCTGGAAAGAGTTCAAATGTGGAAAGCCTCTTCCGCGTGGCGCGAGCCTTAGGGATACTCGATGAAGTAAATGCGGCTTTCGATCCTTTTTTGACAGACGTCGGACGACTGCGTGCCGATAAAGCCCTACCTCGGCGAGTGCGAAATTAGAAAATTCTATGGAACCGATCGACACAAAAGTTGAAGTTCACTGCGATTTAGGAGCAATCACGGTCAAGGTTGGGAGTATTTTTCCGCTTAGACGCCACGGCAACGAGTCGATGACATTCATTTATGACCAATCATATATTTCAATGCCTAATGCATACGCCCTTGAGCCATCCTTACCGCTGCGTGCAGGCTCACTTCACACTAGTGCACGGCAAAGTATTTTCGGTGCGTTCAGCGATTCTTCTCCAGATCGCTGGGGTAGAAAAATCATTGAGAGACGTGAGGCGGCACGGGCGAGAGATGCTGGAGTAAGGCCACACTCAATGAGTGAGATTGAAATATTGCTTTGTGTTCGCGATGATCTTAGGCAAGGTTCGCTTCGATTTTCTCTTGAAGGAAGTAATTTTCTAGCGCATACGAAGGAAGGCATTCCACCGCTTATACAGTTACCAGAACTCTTAGCCCTCGCCCGTCGAATAGAAGACGAAGAGGCCAATTATTCGCAGTTGCAGGAATTGTTTCTTGCTGGAGGCTCCCTGGGGGGAGCGCGACCCAAAGCGCATGTGCTGTATCCAGATGGAAGTAGTGCCATTGCAAAATTCGCACGGCCTGGAGTTGATGAGTGGGATGTAATGAGTTGGGAAAAAACCCTTCTAGATTTGGCCGCGAAGTCAGGAATCACTGTCCCTGATTCTAAATTGATTTCAGTTGGAAAGGAAAAGATGCTCTTGTTAAAAAGATTTGATCGTGCAGGCGGAATGCGAGTGGGATACGTCAGTGCGATGACCATGCTTGAAAAAAAGGACGGAGAGCAGGGTAGTTATCTCGATATTGCAGAGAAAATCGAGTCATTTTCTCTAAGTACAGAGGTTGAGTTGAAGCAACTGTGGAGACGAATCATTTTTAATGTCATGACCTCAAATACCGATGACCATTTAAGGAATCATGGGTTCCTGAAAACAAAAGGCGACTCTTGGTCTCTTTCTCCGGTATTTGATCTCAACCCAAATCCAGGAGCTAATCGTTTTCAGGCAACAGCAATCGACTATAAAGACAGTACGGCATCCCTAGAATTGTGTTTTTCCGTGATTGATTATTTCAGAATTAAGAAGCCTGAGGCATTGAAGATTTTTTCTCAGGTCGCCAAAGCCATAAATCATTGGCGCGAAGTGGCACACATTCATGGCATCTCACGAAATGAAATAAGTGAGATGGAAAATGCATTTTCACACAAAGAATCTCAGCGCTTCACGTGAAAACTAATTAAAGCGGAATATTGCCGTGACTTCCACGACGGTGTGGCGCGTCTGCAATTATCCTCGCCAATGCACTTCGAGTTTTGTTCGGTTCAATTATTTCATCCACTGCGCCAATTTCAATTGCGCGACTAACCCCACCTGATTCTTTTTCATGTTCGGCGGCAAGCTCTAACTCCATTGATTCACGTTGCTCGTTTGGAATATCGGCTAGCAAACGTCGGTGTAGGACACGCACTGCTGCAACTGCGCCCATTACTGATACTTCAGCCTTTGGCCAAGCAAAAACGCGTGTCGCACCTAGCGCTTTTGAGTTCATGGCTACATATGCACCGCCATATGCACGGCGTGTAATCAAAGTAACTCGAGGAACAACAGATTCTCCAAATGCATGCAACAACTTAGCGCCACGTCTTACCGCCCCTTCCCATTCTTGACCGGCACCAGGTAGAAAACCTTGTACGTCAGCAATGACGATTAAGGGGATTCCAAAGGCATCGCAAGTGCGCACGAATCGCGCGGCTTTTTCACCCGCAGCAGCATCTAGAACTCCACCGATATGAGCAGGGTTATTTGCAAGAACACCTACCGTTGCACCCCCTAAGCGGCCAATAATCGTGGTCATATTGGGCGCCCACATGGAGAGGAGTTCAATGCATTCTCGCTCGTTATCCAAAATGCCATCAATTAAGGGGCGGACTTCATAACTTCTCACCTTTGAATCTGGGACAAAACGCGCGAGATCTCGATTCACAACATCTGGATTCATAAAGCCTTGGTTAGCAAATAGCGCAGTTAAATCTCGAATATTCTCGAGTGCGGCGTCTTCAGTAGAGGCAATGATATGAGCAAGGCCGCTATTTTTTTTATGTGCCTCTGGACCACCAAGTAGGGCCATATCAATGTCTTCGCCCGTAACACTCTTCACAACATCTGGGCCTGTCACAAAGATTCGACCTTCGGGGGCTAGAACAACAACATCGGTCAACGCCGGTCCGTAGGCACCGCCACCTGCAGTTGGTCCAAGCACTAACGAGAGTTGGGGAATTCGACCACTGGCGGAAATCATCGATTGAAAAACTTCACCGAAGGCATCAAGGGATGCCACACCATCACCTAAACGCGCACCGCCTGAGTGCCAAATTCCGATAACTGGAACTTGTGCGCCCATAGCCGCTTTATAAGCCGTCACGATAACTTTCGAGCCAGCCACACCGAGAGCACCACTTTTAATGGTGGCATCGGAAGCAAAAATTACGACTTTATTTCCTTTAATCGTTGCGGTCACTGCAATCATTCCGCAGTTAGTTCGTGGAATTAAGAATTCAAATTTTCCGCTATCAACTAATCGTGCGATACGTGCCTCAGGATCGCGCGGATCTACTTGCGAAGTCGACATTTATAAACTCTTAAATACCAATACGACGTTATGGCCACCAAAACCAAATGAATCATTAAGGGCTGCGATATCTCCAGCCGGTAAGGCTCGCGGCTTATCGCGAACAATATCTACGATTACTGCAGGGTCTAGGTTTTCGATATTTATCGTTGGCGGTGCCAAGCGATCTTGCAAAGTCTTAACAATAAATACAGATTCAATTGCACCAGCGCCTCCGAGTAAGTGACCCGTCATCGATTTTGTTGCAGAGACTGCAACGTGATCGGCATCGGTGCCAAGGGCTGCGCGCAGGGCGTTGGCTTCGGCAACATCTCCAGCTGGTGTTGATGTTGCATGCGCATTTAAATGCACAATGTCTTTGGTTGTTAATTGGGCATCACGCAGCGCAAACTTGAGGGCGCGTTGTACGCCGGCGCCATCTGGATCTGGGGCGGCAATGTGATAACCATCGGAGGTTAAACCTTGGCCTGCAATTTCACAGTAAATCTTGGCACCGCGTGCGCGTGCATGTTCGTACTCCTCCAGTACTAGAACTCCGCCGCCTTCACCTAAAACAAAGCCATCACGATTTAGATCATATGGTCGTGAGGCGCGAGTAGGATCATCGTTTCTTGTCGATAGCGCTTTCATTGCAGCAAAACCCGACATCGGCATCGCATGGATGGCAGCTTCCACTCCGCCACTGACCACGATATCGGCGCGATTATTTCGAATCATTTCAAAGGCATAACCAATCGCTTCAGCACCAGATGCGCACGCGCTCACTGGCGTATGAACACCTGCTTTAGCTTGTAGTTCGAGTCCAACATTTGCCGCAGGTCCGTTTGGCATCAACATTGGCACGGTGTGTGGACTTACAAGACGTGCACCTTTTTCTCTCAAGATATCGTATTGATCAAGCATTGTTGTGACGCCACCAATACCTGATGCGATGACAACCCCTAAACGCTCTTTATCAATTTCGGGCGAGCCCGCATCTTTCCATGCCTCACGAGATGCAATCAGAGCAAACTGTTCAGATCTATCTAAGCGGCGCATTTCAACGCGCTCCATCACCTCGCTAGGCTCTTGCGCAACTCGTGCGGCAAAGTGCACCGGAATAGTTTGCGCCCATTCTTCGGTAAGTAATCGCACACCACTTGTGCCGGCCAATAACGCTGACCAAGAAGTTATGACATCTCCACCTAAAGGAGTTGTTGCTCCAAGTCCAGTTACAACAACTCGACGGGTGGGCATG
The DNA here is from genome assembly GCA_043745325.1 of Actinomycetes bacterium. Lineage (GTDB taxonomy): Bacteria > Actinomycetota > Actinomycetes > Nanopelagicales > Nanopelagicaceae > Planktophila. The sequence goes on along the minus strand of JAYTTL010000393.1, from coordinate 882 downwards.
TTAAAACTCTTTTACTTACTACTTCGCTGCATTGACGATGAAGTTAACAGCATCGCCAACAGTGACGAGATCTGTTACCGCTTCATCAGGAATCTTGACACCAAAGCGCTCTTCTGCGGCAACGACAACTTCAACCATGCTCAGTGAGTCAACTTCTAAATCATCGGTAAAGTTTTTATCGAGTTCAACCGATGCGCCTGGAATACCAGCGACCTCTTCAACAATCTCTTTTAAACCTGCAAGTACGTCAGCTTGTACAAGTGCCATTGTAATTTATTCCTTTGTTAGCGATTTCAGTTCAATTTTCAATAAGCCGTTATTCTCCCTGAAATTCGGCTTACTTACGAGTATTTGAAGGGATAAGTGGCGTAATTTTCAAGGCAATGGTGGTAATTGCACAACTTGAGCGGCATAAACCAGACCCGCGCCATATCCAATCATGAGTGCCAAACTGCCATGGAGCTCAGGATGGGTTTCAAGCAGGATATCCATGGCCAGTGGGATCGATGCCGCTGACGTATTTCCATTGACGCGAATATCATCGGCTATTACAACCGAGCTTGGAATCTTGATCTCTTTCGCCATTGATTCGATAATTCGCATATTGGCTTGATGGGGGATAAATGCGCCGAGTTCATCGGCACGCACTCCCGCAAGTTCAAGGGCTTTTACTCCGATTTTGCTAACGGTGAAAACCGCCCAACGGTAGACAGTCTGACCTTGCTGAGAAATATGTGGCCAACCAAGTTCTGTAGCTCCTTTATCAGGGGAGTTTCTAAAATCGGTGTATGCAGGGTTCATTAAAATTGCATCGCGAGAATCTGCATCTGAGCCCCAAGCAACAGGTCCGATTCGTGCTTGATCACTTGGGCCAATGAGCAC
>JAYTTL010000392.1:0-3087 GCA_043745325.1 Actinomycetes bacterium | reverse complement strand
AACATCCGGTTCAATTCCTGACCACTTTTCTCCAGTGCAACAATTGTGTTCTCAAATGTCGCAGCCCCAGGTGTGTCGAGAATTGCTTGAACCTCAACAAGTTGTTCTTTGCAACCTTCATAGAAAGCCGGAAGGTAGTGCTCATCACGAATCTGAGAAAAGGCAGGGAGTTGGTACTCAAGAATGCTGCGCTCGGCAAATGGGTTTTTCGTTTGTTCAGTCATAACAAGAGCCTACCGATAAGTAAATATTTGTGGAGTACTCTTAATGAATGTCATTCACAAGACGAGATATTTTGAAATCGGCAGCGGTAATCGGCGCAGGCGTATTTGAGCTAGGCCGAGTTCCAACCGCGCAAGCCTCAGGTGAGGATATCTCGAACGGTCCTAGAAATCGGGCAAATGTCGCACTCACTTTTCATGGCGCTGGAGCTCCTGACTTTGCTGATTCTTTGCTCAAGCTTTTCAAGGCAACCGAAACTAAAGTTTCAATTTTTGCTGTGGGCACATGGCTAGTAACAGAACCAACGATTGCCACTCGAATTATTGCTGAAGGGCACGATCTTGGAAACCACACTATGACACATACACAAATGAAAAGAATTTCGGCCAAAAGAGTCGACTCCGAAATATCCAAGTGTGCCGCCGAACTGAAGAAATTGATTGGCAATCACGGCGCATGGTTTAGGCCTTCAGGAACGCAGTTTTCCACGCCATTGATTCGAGCGGCGGCAATTAAATTCGGTTACGGCCCATGTATTTCTTATGACGTTGATTCAAAGGATTTTCAAGATCCAAGTAAAAAAAGCGTTATAAGTAATGTAATGAGCAACGTGAAGAATGGGTCAATTATCAGTATGCACCTTGGTCATAAGGTGACTCTCGATGCGATGCCAACTTTGTTAGAAAATCTACACAACAAAGGCTTTACTCCTGTGACTTTAACTGAGTTACTTAAGGCACTATGAAGCGTCTTGGATTGCTCGTACTTGTTTTCACTTTAGCTTTTCCATTTTTGGCTTTTGCTGCGCCCTTAAATGGTATGCCGCCGGTATTAGATAGCAAAGATATATATTCCGCTAATAAGGCCAATAATTTGAGTGATGTGGTTAAAGACATGCCAGAACGGGTATATGTGCCGAATTTGCAATCTTCCACCGTGACTGTAATTGATCCAAAAACTTACAAAATAGTGAAAACGATTAAAGTTCCTCGTGGCCCACAGCATGTTGTTCCTTCGTGGGATCTAAAGACTTTATGGGTTAATGATAATAAAGGAAATTATTTGACCCCCATTAATCCAATGACAGTGACCGCCGGCAAAAATATTTATGTCCATGATCCTTATAACTTATATTTCACGCCAAATGGAAAGTACGCCATTGTTATGGCCGAAGCCGATAAGGAGATTGTATTTCGGGATCCTCAGACCATGGCAATAAAGAAAGTGGTGAAGGTGCCTTGCGCCGGAGTCAATCATGCCGATTGGAGCGCTGATGGAAATTATTTTGTGGCCACATGCGAATTCAGTGGGATGCTCCTAAAACTTGATACAGCCAAAATGAAATTGATTGAGTCAGTTGTCTTACCTAAACAAAATGAGCATTCACCTATGCCACAAGATATAAAAATCTCACCCGATGGAAATACCTTTTATATCGCAGATATGGCATCGAATGGGGTCTGGATTATGCCGGCCAAAAGTTTCGGAAAATTTACATTTTTAAAAACAGGCCGAGGTACACACGGTCTATATGTCACTAGAGATTCAAAGAATCTATTAGTCACCAATCGAGATGAAGGCTCGGTCTCAGTTCTGCGCTTTAGTGATAACCGATTAATTGCCAAATGGCATATTCCTGGCGGTGGGAGCCCAGACATGGGAAATATATCTGCCGATGGAAAATACTTTTGGGTCTCAGGTCGATACGACAACGAGGTCTATGTTTTCAATATAGAAAATGGAGAGTTCATTACAAGGATTAAAGTTGGCATAGAACCTCATGGTTTAACTTTTTGGCCTCAGCCAGGTCGTTACTCCTTAGGTCACACGGGGATTATGCGTTAAAACTTAATGAGGTCGGCGGCGACGCTGACTTGAATTTGGGCGCGGACGCTTATTGCCACCACTTCGAATCGATTTTTCAACGATTGGCACGATATATGGGATACCTGAAGGCTCTTGTGCTCCAGTGATCTTCATAAGTTCGATACTCAAAGAAGTCACGCCAACAAACTTTGGAGTAACACCTGCACGAGAAGTGAGACTTCCGATTGATTTCTGCTGCTTGGTTGTCGCAATTGTTACGACAGTTCCAGCCTCACCTGCGCGTGCCGTACGACCAGCGCGGTGTAGATAATCTTTGTGATCTGTTGGAGCATCTACGTGCACAACTAATGAGATTCCATCAACATGAATTCCACGAGCGGCAACATCGGTTGCAACAAGAGCAGAGTTTACTGAATCCTTAAAGAGTGCCAGAGTGCGAGTACGCACGGCCTGAGTCTTTCCACCATGAAGAGCCCCGACAACGACCCCTGCGTGAGCAAGTTTGTCAGCTAAGCGATCTGCACCGCGTTGGGTCTTCACAAACATAATTGTCTTACCGTTTCGGGCTGCGATTTGATTTGTGATGTCATCTTTATCACCAGGATTCATTACGAGAACGAAGTGCTCCATTGTTGAAACCGATGCACGGTCATTTTGAAGTGAGTGCGTCTTTGGGTTCTTTAAATATTGACGAACTAAGGAATCAACACCACGGTCCAATGTTGCTGAAAACAGAAGACGTTGACCATCGAGTTTTGCTTGGTCCAAAATCTCTTTAACCACGGGCAAAAATCCCATATCGGCCATTTGGTCGGCCTCATCAAGAACTGTGATCTCTAACTGATCTAGTTGCACTTCACCTTTATTGAGTAGGTCAATGAGGCGACCAGGCGTTGCAACCAAGATGGCAGTGCCTCGGCGCATCGCAGTAATCTGTTTTGCGTACGACATTCCACCGGCAACAACGACTGATTCATGGCCAATCGAGCGTGCAAGAGGCATCAATACCTCATCGATTTGTTGAGCTAATTCACGCGT
>JAYTTL010000391.1:0-3108 GCA_043745325.1 Actinomycetes bacterium | reverse complement strand
TGATACCAAGGTACTGAGCATTTGAATCGCGACCGTTTCGTGTCGAGGAGACACCCTTTTTACTTGCCATTTATCGCTCTCCCTTACTTCGCGCCGTTGATGGCGGTAATTTTCACGCGAGTGAGCTTTGCACGAAAGCCCTGACGGCGACGGTGACCTGTCTTGTTCTTATAACGCAAGATGTCAATCTTTGGACCCTTGAGCTCTTCCATAACTTCACCAGAGACCTTCACCGCGGCTAGGGCGGCGGCATCGGTGGTGACGGTTTCGCCATCTACGACGAGCAAGGCAGGAAATGAGACCGTTGCACCAACAGCGGCGTCCATACGATCGACGATGACTGTGTCGCCAACTGCGACTTTTTCCTGGCGGCCGCCAGCTTTAACGATTGCGTACACGTGTTACTCCAGTTCAATTAAGCCCGCTGATGAAGCCGGCGGGCAGAGGATAAGAGTACGGAAGAGCGCCCTATATGGTCAAATTCCCACCCATGCAATGCTGTGGCTGGATAAGCAGGGCTAGCACAGCAGGCTTGAAAATGTCAGGGCGCAGCCATTTGTTTTGGCTCATTCTGCAGGGTCATCCTTGTTGAGTTAAAGCTCAGGAAATCTGTTGGCGTCAAACCCTTAAGAAATTCCGCCTCCATCAACGACAAGTGTCTCACCGTGAACATACGAAGATGAATCTGAGGCCAAAAAACTAACAGCATGTGCAACGTCTTCCACGGTCCCGACCCTTTGAGCTGGAATAGTTTTTTCCCAAGCGCGAAACTTCGCCGTGTCTTCCTTTATCCAATTAGCCATCGGAGTATCGATAAGTCCGGGGCAAACACAATTTGCTCGGATGCCTCTTGACCCATAGTCGGCCGAAATAGATCGAGTGAACACTATAACTCCAGCCTTTGAGGCACTATAAACAGCACGGTTGGTTCCAGACTTCAATCCCGCAGTAGAAGCGATATTAATGATGTTACCAGATCCAGCTAATAAGAAATCGCGAATAAAAACCTTACACATGAAGAAGGTTCCTTTTAAGTTAACATCAATGATTTGGTCAAAGGATTCTTCGGTAAGGCTAACCACGTCATGAAGAAAAAAAATCCCTGCTGCATTTACTAAGAGAGTGGGCGCTCCTACAGTTTTCAATAACTCACTTTGAAGATTTAGGATTTCTGTCTCTTTTGTTACATCAACCTTATAGGCGATTGCATCCTCAATTTCTGCCGCAACTCGTGAAACAGTCTCAAAGTTTCGATCTACACAAATGACTCGATATCCATCATCAGAGAGTTTTTTCGCAATCCCAGCGCCGATTCCTCCTCCAGCTCCAGAAACGATTGCTACCTTTTTATTCTCTTTTTGCATACTCATCTCAATTCTTTTTTAAGCGATAAATTTATTATTATCCCTACGTCTATTTTACACTTTGATTCGTTGCAATACTTCGCACTGCCTTTTCAAGGGCGTAGATCGGATCACTCGCAGCACCTTTAACCTCGGCATCGGCCTGGGCAATCGCTCCAACAGCATCGGCCAAAGCCCCCGGTGACCAGCGATGAAGTTGGCGACGGGCCTTATCGATTTGCCACGGCGCCATTCCTAACTGGCCCGCTAACTCAAAGGATTTCACTCCACGGTTGGCACCTGAAACCTTTGCAAGTGCGCGAAGAGATGACGCAATCGCACTCGTAATCATTACTGGATCGGTTCCAGTTTCAAGTGCGCTACGAAGCGCAACTAGTGCTGCCGGTAAATTTCCATCCAATGTCGCATCTGCTACATCAAATCCAGTTGTCTCAATTCGACCCTGGTGAAACTTATCGATCATTACGTCATCGATTATTCCGCCAGGTGCATCGGCGGCAATCTGTGAAACGGCGGCTTGAAGTTCGCGCATGTCACTACCGAGGGCACCGACAAGTGCCAAAACCGCACCGGCAGTTGCTTTGCGCCCACTATCTAAAAAAAGTTCCTTCACATATGCCTCTTTATCGGCATCTTTCTTAATAGGCTCGCACATAATAATCTCGGGTTTAACTTTCTTAATCGCATCTAGCAAGGCTTTGCCTTTCACGCCACCTTTATGAACAAAGACGACGGTCATGCTTTCATCGGGGAAAGTTAAATAGCGTGTGATTTCTTCGCGATTCTCTTCAGGTAAATCCTGTAAGTCGCGGAGAATTAATGCACGTTTCTCCGAAAAGAGTGAAGGAGCCAGTGCATCGGCAATATCCCCCACGATTGTTTCTGCAGCAAAGAGATTAGTTATTTCGCAGTTGTTTTCCTTAAACTGCGCCGTCAATTTACTTATAGCCCGATCTGAGAGCGCACCTTCTGAGCCAAGGATGAGGTAGAAGGCGTTCATATCGCTACCCCAATCGAAAGAGATTAAACCTGCCTTTGCTTGTTCTAACTTTAATCACATGTGCTTTTGCGGCGATGGTAACTGCTCCGTTGATATCGGTTCGTACAACTTCTGCCCCGAGTCTAGTCAGCGCTTGAAGTGTCTGCGGTGCGGGGTGTCCATATGTATTCTTGGCACCGACACTTATTACAGCGAGCTGCGGACGCAACGCTGCCATTAGGGCGCCATCTTGATATCGAGAGCCATGGTGGGCAACCTTATAAATATCGACGCGCGAAACCTTGCCAATGAGTTCGTGCTGGACAGGAGGCTCGATATCTCCGGCGGCAAATAAAGTGAACTCTTGAGAAGTAATCAATACTGCAATGCTGGAGTTATTAACGGCTGAACCATCCCCTGGCATTGATGCAAATACCTGGCTACCACTGGCTGGCCATAGGACTTTGATCGTGAACTGTGCAACTTGTGCAGAGAAGCCACTTTGTGGCCTCACGACTTCTACTCCTTTCTTGAGCGATGTGACACGTGCGCTCTCCATCAAAGGCTCGGCATTGGTGCTGACCCAGAGTTGGGATACAACACGTTTTCTCATGGCACCGCTTAATCCACCAACGTGATCGGCGTGGAAATGCGAGAGAATCATAAGTGGGATTTGATTAACGCCAAGGGCTTTTAAACATCGATCTTCTAGAACTGGATCAGGACCAACATCAATAACAATTGCCCGGTGGTTTCCAAGATTTA
>JAYTTL010000390.1:0-3128 GCA_043745325.1 Actinomycetes bacterium | reverse complement strand
CCGGGGATCCAAATCGTGAAGTTGGTGCAAAAAATGAGGTAACTTGATATCCCCAAGAGGGACCATATGGATGTTCGGTTACTGGCAAAAACTCAACGTGGGTAAAGCCCTGCGCAGCTATATAAGCGACGAGCTCTATCGCAAGTTCGAGGTAGTTCAAACCTAACCTCCACGAGCCTAAGTGAACTTCGTACACACTTATTGGTGCTCGCCAAGGTTCAAAACGCTCCCGCGCACTCAGCCACGCACTATCGGCCCATTGATATGTTGACTCCTCAATGATCGATGCCGTTAATGGCGGTACTTGTGTAGCTCGAGCTAGAGGATCAGCGTGATCTACCCAGTGACCGTCAACTCCGCAGATTGCAAACTTATATTTACTGCCTGGACCGATATCAGGGATGAAAATCTCCCAAATTCCATATGAGCCTATACGTATCATTGGATGCTCTTTTGAATCCCAATAATTATTGTCGCCGATGAGAGAGACTGCACGGGCGTTAGGAGCCCACACTGAAAATGTCGTACCAATGAGCCTTCCATCGCTATCTCGGCACACATGTGCACCGAGTGCCTTCCAGAGTTGCTCATGTCGACCTTGTGAAATTAAATATAAATCAAGTTCACCCAACGTTGAGTGTGGATTTAAATAACTTGTCATGACTAAATCAATACTTGGCAGATATGGGCAACTTTGCCTACGGGGCGAGTTGGATCTAGGGATACATAGGTATCTGGTGACCAATTAAAAGTCGATTCATCGAGTAAGTCCTTTACGGTAAAGCTGGTTGGATTCAGACCTAAAGCTTTCATATCCCAGTGAACAATCGTGCCTTGGGCACAGTTTGGATCAAGATTTACCACGATTAAAATTAAATTATCTGCCTCGCGCTTGGAATACGCGATAATCGCATCGGAATCGGTACTGTGAAAAACTAAATTACGAAGATGCAAAAGAGCTGGGTTGCTAGCGCGAATGCTATTTAGAACCGTAATGAAAGGCGCGAGTGTCAATCCATTTTTAACTGCTCCATCCCAGTCACGAATCTTGATCTGATATTTCTCTGAATCCAGATATTCTTCGCCATCTAACTTTAAAGGCAGATGTTCATACAGCTCATAACCGGCATACATTCCCCACGAAGGCGCCAGCGTTGAAGCCAAAACGGCGCGTAAGGCAAAGGTTGCGGGATTTCCACTGTGCAAGTGAAAAGGATTTATATCAGGGGTGTTAACCCAGAAATTTGGTCGAAAAAAAGCGCTGGTATGCGTAGAAAGCTCGCGTCCGTAATCAACGAGCTCAGATTTGCTGGTACGCCACGTGAAATACGTATACGACTGGTGGAATCCAGCTTTACCCAAGGCGTGCATCATGGCAGGGGAGGTGAATGCCTCGGCCAAAAAAATTACATCTGGATTTTCTAATCGGACGATTTCGAGCAAGTCCTGCCAGAAGTGAACTGGCTTAGTGTGTGGATTATCAACTCGAAATATTTTTACCCCTTTAGAAACCCAGAGGCGAATGATGCGCAACACTTCATCACGAAGACCTTCGTAGTCATCATCAAAGTTCAGCGGATAGATATCTTGATACTTCTTAGGCGGATTTTCTGCGTAGGCGATTGTGCCATCGGCGCGTTTGTTGAACCATTCAGGATTTGATTGCACCCACGGATGATCTGGAGAAGTTTGTAGTGCAAGATCTAGCGCAATTTCAACTCCGAGTTTTTGTGCCTCCAAAACAAAATCTTCAAAATCGGCCATCGTGCCAAGATCGGGATTGATTGCATCATGGCCACCATCGCTACTACCGATGGCCCAAGGTACGCCTGGATCCGTTGGTGTCGGAGTTAACGCGTTATTAGCGCCCTTTCGGTGCGATATTCCAATTGGGTGAATTGGAGGAAGGTACAAAACATTAAAACCCATTGCCGCAACTGCCGAGATTCTGCGTGTTGCAGTTTTAAATGTTCCACTTGTAATACTTCCATCAAGGTTTTTAAAAGCGCCTTCACTTCGTGGAAAAAACTCATACCACGAGCCTGCTAGTGCGCGCTCTCGATCAGTGCGGATTGGATATTTTTCACTCGACCCAAAGACTGTGCGATATTGCGACGTACTATCGGCTTCAACAATAAAAAAGAAGTCACCTTCAGTTGGGATTGTCAGTAATCCCTCAAATCGGTTGGTCCCTGGCCAGTTTTCAGCCATTGGGTGCCGTGAAATAACTCTTCCATCATCACTGTGCAGGACTGCTTGAGCCGATACTTTTTCATGACCTTCGATAACTACCGTTGCACTTACTTCAATCACCTCACCAGGGACTGCTTTAACGCAAAGAAATTCTCCCCCGTAGAAGACTGAGGGGGAGATATCACTTATTGAAATTCTCGAGATCAACCTGAACCTTCGGTATTGCCAGCTTCGGCCGCGGATACGTCGTCAATACGATACTTATCCATGGCCGATTTAACAACACTCTTTTTTATTTCGCCAAGCTTCTCTAGCTCTTGAAGCGTTGCAATAGCGATGGATTCAGCATCGACTTTAAAGTGCCGGCGAAGAGCGCCGCGCGTATCGGATAATCCAAAGCCATCGGTTCCTAATGAGATAAATGGGGATTGCACCCATGGAGCGATTTGATCTTGCACCGCGCGCATGTAATCACTTACGGCTATAACCGGGCCACTATGCCCGTCGAGTTTGTTCGCGATATAGGCACGGCGCCTTTCCTGTGGATTCAGCAAATTATGGCGATCTACATTTAATCCATCACGGCGAAGTTCATTCCATGATGTAACTGACCAAACTCCAGCCTCAACGCCCCAATCTTGGCGTAGAAGTTTTTGAGCCTTTAACGCCCAATTTACGCCAACGCCAGATGCCAAAATTTGTGCACTCTTTTTACGTTGGTGATTGGCTGGAGAATATAAATAGATTCCCTTGAGCAAGCCGGCGACATCTAAGTTGGCAGGTTCGGCCGGATGAACATAAGGCTCGTTATAGACGGTGATGTAGTAGTAAATATTCTCGCTATCTTGGCCATACATACGGCGAAGTCCATCTTTAACGATATGCCCAAGCTCAAATGCAAATGCTGGATCATATGCGACTACAGCCGGGTTGGT
>JAYTTL010000389.1:0-11841 GCA_043745325.1 Actinomycetes bacterium | reverse complement strand
GTGCATCCACTTTGGCTAGAAAATCACCAAATGAAGTAAATCGACCCTTTGATTCGCGTGTGGCTTTAATTGATCCGACGACGCCTTCACCAACATTTCGAATCGCCGCCAAACCAAAGCGAATATCGTTTCCTATCGGGGTATATTCAGCATCGGATTCATTAATATCTGGCTCTAGGACTTTGATTCCCATTCGGCGACACTCACTTAAGTAAAGAGCCGACTTATCTTTATCATCTCGAACACTAGTGAGTAAGGCGGCCATGTATTCTGTCGGATAATTAGCTTTCAAATATCCTGTCCAGTACGAAACAACTCCATACCCCGCAGAATGTGCGCGATTGAAAGCATAATCTGAAAAGGGAATGAGAACATCCCATAAACGTTTAATCGCGCCAGTTGAATAGCCATTCTTCTTCATACCAGCTTCGAAAGGTATGTACTCTTTATCAAGAATATTTTTATCTTTCTTACCCATCGCTTTACGGAGTAGATCCGCGCGTCCGAGCGAGAAATCAGCGACTTTTTGGGCAATCGCCATCACCTGCTCTTGATAGACAATCAACCCATAGGTATCGCCAAGAATATCTTTGAGCGCATGTATGAGTTCTGGATGGATTGCCTCAACTGGTTTACGTCCATTTTTGCGGTCGGCATAGTTGTTATGCGCATTTTCGCCCATTGGCCCGGGCCGGTACAAAGCGATGACAGCCGAGATATCCTGAAATGAATCCGGTGACATAGCACGAAGAAGTGCCCGCATCGGTCCACCATCTAGTTGGAAGACCCCGAGCGTGTCCCCGCGAGAGAGTAACTCATAAGTTTTCTTGTCATCAAGCGTTAAATCCTCTAAAACAACGTCTTTGCCTTGATTAGATTTAATATTGAGCAAGGCATCATCTAGTACAGAAAGATTTCGCAAACCCAGAAAATCCATTTTCAGTAGCCCGATTGCCTCGCACGCACCCATATCGAACTGAGTGATGATTGCGCCGTCGGCTTCTCGGCGATGAATTGGAATTACATCTAACAAAGGCTCGCGCGAGAGAATTACCCCCGCTGCATGGACTCCCCACTGGCGTTTTAAACCCTCAAGTCCGCGGGCAGTGTCGACAACGCGCTTTGAATCGGGATCTGACTCGTACAACGCACGAAACTCACCAGCTTCGCCATAACGATCATCTTTAGAGTTAAATACGCCGCCAAGAGAAATATCCTTGCCCATCACCGAGGGCGGCAACGCTTTCGTTAGCTTTTCTCCAACAACATATGGATAGCCAAGTACTCGCGTAGAGTCTTTGAGTGCTTGTTTAGATTTAATTGTGCCGTAAGTAATAATCTGTGCAACTCGATCTTCGCCATATTTTGTTGTTGCATAACGAATCATTTCGCTTCGACGGCGTTCATCGAAATCCAGATCAATATCAGGCATAGAGATACGCTCTGGATTTAAAAACCTCTCAAATAAAAGTCCGTGCTCTAGTGGATCAAGGCCTGTGATACCAAGTGCATAAGCAACTAATGATCCAGCTGCTGAGCCACGGCCTGGTCCGACTCGGATTCCTACCGTCTTTGCATGCGCAACTAAATCTGCAACAACTAAGAAGTAGCCCGGAAACCCCATCGCTTTCATGGTCGCCAGCTCATATGCAAGGCGGGCGGTGTGTTCAGGTGTTGCGCGTGTACCCATGCGATTTTTTAAGCCGCGTTCGGCCTCTTTTGCAAGCCACGAATCTTCGGTTTCACCAATAGGCACACCAAACTGTGGAAGAAGATTTTCGCCTTCTCGAAGCGTGACGTTACAGCGCTCGGCAACAAGCAAAGTGTTGTCACAACTTTCAGGGATTTCTTTGAAGAGTTCACGCATTTGTGCCGAAGTTTTGACGTAAAAACTATCGTTTTCAAATTTGAATCGCTTTGGATCAGCCAAAGTAGATCCTGATTGAACGCAGAGTAAAGCCTCGTGTGCTGGAGCATCAGTTTGCAACGTGTAATGCAGATCGTTTGTTGCAAGTAAAGGTATATTCAATTCTCTTGCAAGTTTTAAAAGATCAGACTTTACTCGAGACTCGATGTCGATTCCATGATCCATAATCTCGACAAAGAAATTGCCTGACCCAAAAATATCGCGGTAATCACTTGCCGCCTTTATGGCTTCTTTATAAGCGCCCATCCGAAGTCGAGTTTGAATTTCACCCCCTGGACATCCCGTTGTCGCGATGAGCCCACTTGCATAAGTTGCTAAAATTTCGCGGTCCATGCGGGGTTTGTAGTAATAGCCCTCAAGGGAGGCTAGTGATGAGAGACGAAATAAATTTCCTAAACCAATGTTATTTTCAGCCAGAATCGTCATGTGTGTGTAGGCACCACCACCTGAAACATCATCTTGACCACCATCGGCCCACTTCACGCGTTTTTTCTCAAAGCGAGATTCAGGTGCTACATAGGCTTCGATTCCAATGATGGGCTTGACTCCAGATTTTTTAGCGTTTTTATAAAAATCATAAGCTCCAAAAACATTTCCATGGTCAGTCATTGCGATTGCTGGCATGCCTTGGAGTGCAACTTCATCCATCAGTTCGCCAACCCGTGCTGCACCGTCAAGCATTGAGTACTCGGTGTGTACGTGGAGGTGAACGAAGTTATCAGTTGACATAGCTTATGAAGAGTAATACTTACGGCAGGACGGCATCGGAAAGCAACGCCAACGAAGCTGTGAGATCGTCTGGATAGGGAGCGGTAAAGTTGAGTGCCGAGCCCGTGATGGGGTGCGTAAATCTCAGCTCGCTTGCATGCAGCCATGGTCGGCTCATCTGAAGGCTTTTTGCTAATACAGGGTCTGCTCCATAAGTCATGTCGCCAACCAGAGGATGGTTGAGAGCTGAAAAATGAACTCTAATCTGGTGGGTGCGCCCAGTTTCTAACTCAACTTTAACGAGAGAGACGGCGCGATAGAACTCGATAACTTCATAATGGGTAATCGACTCTTTGCCTGTTCCGACGACTGCAAATCGATGATCCTCTTTTGGATGTCGATCTATCGGTGCATCGATAGTGCCAGTGGTTGGATCCATATGTCCTTGAATTAAAGCGTGGTAAATCTTTTCTACGGTGCGGGTTCGAAATGCATCCTTTAAAACCGTGAAGGCACGATCACTCTTTGCAACAATCATTAATCCACTCGTACCGACATCTAAACGATGAACAATACCTTGGCGCTCTGGAGCTCCACTCGTGGAGATTATAAATCCAGCTGCGCTCAAAGCACCCACAACGGTTGGCCCAGTCCAACCAGGACTTGGGTGTGCTGCACAACCAACAGGTTTATTTATTACCACTAAATCAGAATCCTCAAAAACTATTTCTAATCCCGCTAGAGGCGTCAATGGAATTGCATCTCTATTTACTGGAAGCGGTAAGCGAACCTCAATGATTTGTCCAGCACTTACTCTTTCGGATTTGAGCATTGCATGCCCAGATGTTGTAATATCGCCATCTTCTAAAAGTTTTACGACTGCAGTCCGAGAGAGACCAAGAACTCTTGTTAACGCAGCGTCAATGCGCTCCCCAGCCACACCTTCTGGTACGGCAAGAGTTCGTAGCTCGCGACTATCCATTTTAAAGATTTACTTTCGCAATGGGCGAAATATTTTTAGCAGTTAAGACCATTGAAAGACCAGCAGCGATAACGATTGCAGAGTCGGCGACATTGAAAATTGGCCAATGTGGTAGTTGCATCCAATCCACAACATGTCCTTGCAGAAAACCGGGATCACGAAAAATTCGATCCGTCAGATTTCCCAAGATTCCGCCCAGTACAAGACCTAAAACAACCGACCATCCTTTTGAACTTATTCGCGGTGCAAAATACACAATCCCCAGTAGCACGATAATTCCAAATAAGGATAGGAAGAACGTAGCATTAGTTGCAAATGAAAATGCAGCCCCAGAGTTTCGAATTAAAGTTAGTTGGAAAAAACTTCCCAGAATTTTTATTGGTTCGCGGTTGGCGAGTTGACTTACTGCCCATGCCTTAGTTGCTAAATCGAAGATCCAGATGAACCAGGCAACACTTAAAAGTGTTCGCCACCTTTGCACTATTAGCGCCGTTCTTCCTTCTGCTTACAGACCATACACAAAGTCGCTCGCGGGAAGACTTGAAGGCGTGCTTTACCAATCACATTGCCACACTCTTCGCAATTTCCGTATCGCTTTGAGTCAATTCGATCTAAGGCTCGTTCTGTCTGTAAAACCATATCGCGGGCGTTAATCACCAAGGACATCTCGTGCTCTCGTTCAAAAGTTTTTGTTCCTGCATCGGCCTGATCATCGCCGGCACCCTCGCCCGACTCTTGAATAAGAGAGTCCATCTCAATCTCCACAATTGCTAGCTCTTTTCGCAACCTTTCTAACTCTCGAGATACCTCAATGCGTATCGACTTTAACTCGGCACTTGTCCATGGCGTTTCGGAACTGCTCACGGTCGCTGGGATTGGCGCGCGCTTGATTGGCTTTAAAGGTGGTGATTTTTTTCCCGTGTGGTTGGGTCGGGGTGGTGGTGGCATGACTAACCGACGCTCTTCAATTATTGGCGCGACCACTGGAGCACTAACGGTAGAGACCGAAACCGTTTGAGAGTTCTCATCAACGGTCAAGGTCGTCTTTGTTGGAGAGGCTTTGCCCGGGGCCTTCTTTACAGGGATACTTTTTATGGCGTTCTTTTTTGCCGGAACAGTTTTTGCGACTGTTTTTTTCACAGGCTCTTTTTTCACAGGCGTTTTTTTCTCAGCAATTTTTTTAACCATGGCCTTCTTTACCGGAGCAGTTTTGGCAGGAAGTTTTTTTGCGCCGGCTTTCTTTTCAGGCTTCTTTTGCATGGGGCGAACCTTATTCCGAATAGGCCTTGGATACCAACTGCGCCACGTACCGGCTTTAAAGCAATAATGGCCTAGACTATGACCACTAACAAAGTGGGCATTGACGGGGCAATCACCTCACGAGCTCGCTAGAAGATGTGAGTGAAAACTCATCTAGAACTAGCGGTTAGAGATTCGAGTGGCGTACTCAGTGCGCAAGGTGGGTGGTACCGCGATATCTGTTCTAGACAGAGTTCGTCCCTCCAGGTTTTTTAAAGGACGTGGAGGCTTTTTATGTCGTTTCGCACCATAGCTGCGGCTGTTGATCTACCTTCCGTTGAACATCAGATTTTAGATTTTTGGCAGAGCAATCAGATCTTTCACAAGAGCCTCCACGCAAGGCTTGACGCACAGCCATGGAGTTTCTACGAAGGCCCACCCACTGCAAATGGAATGCCAGGTACGCACCACATAGAGGCGCGCGTTTTTAAAGATGTCTTTCCTCGTTTTCAGACGATGAAGGGCCGTTATGTTCCCAGAAAAGCCGGATGGGATTGTCATGGATTACCCGTAGAGATTGCAGTTGAAAAAGAGTTGGGATTTGCAGGAAAGAAAGATATTGAAAAATTTGGAGTTGCGGAATTTAACGAAAAATGCCGAGAGTCAGTTGAACGCCATGTTGGTGCTTTTACCGAAATGACTCATCGAATGGGTTTTTGGGTTGATTTTGATGAGGCCTACTGGACCATGTCGCCTGCTTACATTGAAAGCATTTGGTGGTCACTAAAAGAGATTTGGAAAAAAGGTCTTTTAGTTCAAGATCATCGGGTTGCACCATATTGCCCGCGCTGTGGAACGGGACTTTCAGATCATGAGTTAGCCCAAGGATATGAAACCATCATCGACCCATCGGTTTTCATTCGGTTTCCGGTTACCTCAGGAGATTTGGCGCTTCTCCATGCATCATTTCTTGTCTGGACTACAACTCCTTGGACTCTTGTGTCAAATACGGCTATCGCCGTTCACCCTGAAGTTGAGTACGTAGTCGTTGAAGTTTCTAGCGATGACCAGAGTGAAGTTCTCATAGTTGCCGAAGCACTTATTGATTGCTTAAAAGGTGAAAAGAAAATTTTAATGAGAATTCTTGGAAAGAATTTAGAGCACATAACATATTCGCGCCCCTTTGATTATGTAGAAATTCCTAATGCGCATTTCGTGGTTCTCGCAACATATGTAACTACTGAAGATGGAACCGGATTAGTGCACCAGTCCCCCGCTTTTGGCGCCGACGATTTAGCCGTTGCGCGTACTTATGGGCTTCCAGTCGTAAATCCAATCGCTCCTGATGGAACTTTCGTAAAGAATGTTCCTTTAGTCGGTGGATTGTTCTTTAAAGATGCCGATAAACTCCTGGTAAAAGAGTTAAAGTCTCGCGGCGCATTGTATAAGCATGTGCCGTATGAACACTCATATCCGCACTGCTGGCGCTGTCATACCGCGCTCATGTATTACGCGCAGCCCTCCTGGTACATCCGCACCACTTCGATCAAAGACGCACTTCTTCGCGAAAATGCCGCAACTGACTGGCATCCAGAAACAATAAGAGATGGACGCTACGGTGATTGGCTCAACAACAATATCGACTGGGCACTCTCACGTAATCGTTATTGGGGTACACCACTTCCAATCTGGCGGTGTGAAAATAAGCATGAAATATGTATTGAATCACTAAAAGAGTTAAGTGAATTATCTGGGCAAGAGCTTTCTAATCTTGACCCGCACCGGCCATTTGTCGATGACATCAATTTTGATTGCACACAATGCTCTGCACTTATGTCCCGCGTCTCTGAGGTCATCGACTGTTGGTATGACTCAGGAGCAATGCCATTTGCCCAATGGGGTTATCCGCATTTAGAGGGCTCCGTGAGAAAATTTAACGCGTCATACCCAGCAGATTTTATTTGTGAAGCCATCGATCAAACGCGTGGCTGGTTCTATACGTTAATGGCAATTGGCGTTTTAGTTTTTGACCAATCTTCATATAAAACAGTCTTATGTCTTGGGCATATTCAGGACAAAGATGGTCGCAAGATGAGTAAACACCTAGGCAATATCTTGGAGCCGATTGCGTTAATGGAGCAACATGGCGCAGATGCAGTGCGCTGGTATATGTTGGCTGCTGGTTCACCGTGGGCTGCGCGCCGTGTAGGTCACGAAGCAATCAACGAAGTTGTGCGCAAAACGCTTTTGACGTACTGGAACACCGTCTCTTTCCACGCTCTCTACGCCAAAGCTTCGGAGTTTGATCTAAGCCAATCTCCCATTGCATCTGATCGCTCGCTCATGGATCGCTGGATTATTTCAGAGCTAAATATTCTGGTCGGTGAAGTTGATGAGGCATTGAGCGATTTTGATTCACAAGCTGCCGGTCGAGTTCTGGCACGTTTTATCGATGACTTGTCGAATTGGTATGTTCGTCGCTCGCGTAGGCGTTTCTGGGATGGCGACGTGGCGGCTATGGCCACTTTGCATGAGTGTTTAGTTACTCTCACCCAACTACTAGCGCCCTTAGTTCCATTTATTACTGAGCAAGTGTGGCAAGAGCTCGTACGCCCAACTGATTCTGCGGCAATGGAGTCGGTTCACTTAACTGATTTTCCAATTGCTGATGCCTCTAGTATTAATCTAGAACTTGGCCATCAAGTTGCACTCACTCGACGAATTGTCGAACTTGGTCGCGCATCACGGGCGCAATCCGGAATCAAAATTCGCCAGCCGCTTGCTCGAGCACTCATTGCAGCCAGTGGTTGGGCAGCACTTCCTACCGCCATGCGTGATCAGATTGCAGATGAGCTTAACGTGAATATATTGGAAGATATTGCAAGTGCCGATGGGGATTTGGTGGATATATCTATCAAGGCCAACTTCAAATCACTAGGAGCGAAATTTGGTGGCGCAGTCCAAGATATCGCTAAAGCGATCGCAGCAAGTGATGCCAGCACATTAGTAAAGAATCTGCGCACATTGGGTACTGCCCATTTCGCAGGTTGGGAGATTACTTTAGAGGATCTGATAATAACTGAAGCTCCAAAATCAGGGTGGATGGTTACATCCCATGATGGCGAAAGCGTCGCACTCGACCTTGCGCTATCACCTGCATTGATTCTTGCTGGGCATGCACGCGAAGTTATTCGATATATTCAAGAGCATCGAAAGAGTGAAGGCTTTGAAATTTCCGATCGAATATTAGTTGCTTGGAATGCAACGCCGGATATCGCAGAGGCAATTGATAACAACTTGAAACATATTCAAGATGAGATTCTTGCCTTAAGCATGGTCCGTGATCAAGAGATACACTTTGAGGGAAGCGAAATTGGCTTAGCCGTCGTAATTACTAAAGTCCTTTGACAAAGCCCATCAAGAGTTGCACCCCAAAAAAGAGAACAATAAAACTCATGTCCAAACTAACTGCTCCAAGGCGAAGTGGAGGAATAAAACGCCCGACAAATCGCATGGGTTGATCGGTAATCGCGTAGATCGCCTCAACTAAATAGAGCGAAATACCGCTTGGTTTCCAATTACGTGCAAACATTCGAACATAGTCAAGGATTAATCGCCCGAGAAGAGCAAATAAAAAGAGTTGGAGAACTCCAGCTAAAATCGAGCCTATCTGCATCGGTAATCAGCTCTGGTTAAAAAAACTTGCTTGTGCCGCCGCTGATTTATCTTCTGTGCTTACTTTCAAGTTTGCCGGTGATATCAGAAAAACTTTTTTAGTTACACGTTCAATCGTCCCGTGCAACCCAAAAGCAAGTCCACTTGCAAAGTCAACTAATCGCTTATGCTCAGATTCATCCATATCGGTAAGATTAATTATCACGGGATTGCCTTCACGAAAATGCTCGCCAATAATGCGGGCCTCATTATAAAAGCGTGGATGTAATGTGATAATTCGATCTAGAACTGGAAGATCTAACTGCGGTGACAACTCGGCACTTGATGTAATTACAGAAGTAACAGATCGAGGTGCGCGAGTTCTAATTCGAACATCATTAGCAGTTGCAACCGCTGGGAGCGCAGTTGGTGAATTATCGAACTCAGGTTCATCCATCAAACCAAGAAAGTTTGCGACACGCTTAATTGCATTAGCCATAAGATAACGATATCTGTGTCACTTGCGCGAACCTAGGATTGAACTACCTATACGAACATGTGTCGCGCCAGAGGAAATCGCAGCTTCAAAATCCCCGCTCATTCCCGCAGAAAGGAAAGCGGCCTCTGGGAACTGTTGTAGAAACTCTTCGTGGATTATAGAAAGCCGGCTAAATGCAACTGTGGGGTCAACTCCAAGTGGTGCTACAGCCATTAGTCCCGCCAACGAATGAAGAGAACTTTCTTTAACCGCCTGTGCAAGTGGAAGTAACGCCTCAATCGCCTCTCCACCTCGACCAAGCGTACCATCGAGATTAACTTGCAGGAAAATCTGTAATGGGTGAAGGGCGTATTTTTCAATCAGCGTGAAGTGCCTAAAATCATCCAACGAGTGGATAACGTTGGCCCACGAGCATATTGACTTCAATTTATTACTTTGTATCTGCCCTTGAAAGTGCCAGATCCCTTCAACGCTCCCAGCCTTCATCGAAGCATCTTGATCACGGTTTTCACCAAAATTAGAAACGCCTAGTTCCCGCAAAATTTCAATATCACTTACGGGAAAGTTCTTCGTTACGGCTATGAGAGTTATTTCATCGACGTCTCGTCCAACAGAGTTGGCACTAGTTGCAATTCGATCACGAACATGGGCCAAGTTGAACGCAATTTCCTCAAAGCGATTCATAGCCAAATGACTCCAGCATTTCGTCCAGTAATTTTGTGGCGCCGATACGAAAAGTAATCTGCATTTTCAAGGGTACAGATTGTAGAAGCTTCATAGGTCACACCATGGGCAAGAAGTTCGTCAATGAGTGCTCTTGGCAAATTCAACGATGGAGCTCCATCCCGAGTCAGAGCAAAAGCATTCGGGTACAGTACAAGAACTTCATCGGCCAAACTTTGTGGGACCTCATAACAACTACCGCAAATCGATGGCCCCAATTGGGCGTGGATGGAATCCGCACCCAGATCTCTCATTGTTTGTATTACTTTAATCGCAATTTTGTTCATCAGACCGGCTCGACCGACATGAACGGCAGCAACAATGCGTTGTGATGAAAGAAGCAATGGAATGCAGTCGGCACTCATAACGGCCAGCGCTAATCCATGGGTTTGCGTAATTAAAGCATCGCATGTTGGATCGACATCGATTTTTTGATTAACCACACACACAGAATCTCCATGAACTTGATTCATGAACTGCACCGGTGGCGTCGATTTTTCTAGTTTGATTCGATTTTCTCGAACCGAAATTTCAGAATCACCGACATGCCGCGCAAAATTCAGAGATTCATAAGGCGCCCGGCTAAATCCCGAACGGCTAGTGGTGAAAAGAGAGGTCAAAGCGCCTTACTTCATAAAGTCAGGAACGTCGACTTCATCCTCAGCGATTAACTCTTCAAAACTTACCCTGCGCTTGTAGGTCGGCTCCTCTTCTAGGTTAAGCGCCACTGAAATAGGGTCATTGCTTGCAATTGGATCGGCCTGGCCTGCCAAAGTCGTGGCATCAATAATTGGAGTCAATACCTTCTTTGGCTCACCACCCTCAAAACCTGCAGCAACAACAGTGATGCGAATTTCATCACCCAAAGCGTCGTCGATAGTAGTTCCAAAAATAAACTTTGCATTCGGATGAACCACAGACTGAACGAGTTCACACGCCTCATTGACTTCAAATAAACCTAAATCAGAGCCACCTGAAATGGAAAGTAGAACTCCCATTGCGCCATCTATTGATGCTTCAAGAAGGGGCGATGAAATTGCAAGTTCAGCTGCTCTCAATGCTCGATTCTCACCACGCGCAGAACCAATTCCCATGAGTGCAGATCCCGCGCCAGACATAACCGCTTGCACGTCGGCAAAATCCAAATTTATAAGTCCAGGCTGCGTAATTATTTCAGTTATCCCTTGAACTCCAGAGAGTAATACTTGATCGGCACTCTTAAAAGCATCGGCTAATGTTATTGTCCGGTCGGATATCGCGAGCAAACGATCATTTGGAATAACGATTAAAGTATCGACTTCATTACGAAGTGCATCAATTCCGGCATCGGCTTGGGTCGCACGAAGTTTGGCTTCAAAGGAAAATGGTCGAGTGACGACACCAATAGTTAGAGCCCCACTATCTCTCGCAATTTTTGCAACGATGGGTGCTGCGCCGGTGCCCGTTCCGCCACCTTCTCCTGCAGTGACAAAGACCATATCTGCGCCTCTGAGTATCTCTTCAATATCATCGGCGTGATCTAGCGCAGCTGCACGACCTTTTTCAGGATCCATGCCCGCACCAAGACCTCGTGTCGTGTTCCGTCCGATATCTAACTTCACATCGGCATCACTCATAAGTAGATGTTGCGCATCGGTATTTATTGCAATGAATTCGACACCCTTTAAACCCACATCAATCATTCGGTTAATTGCATTCACTCCACCGCCACCGATTCCAACAACTTTGATGACTGCTAAATAATTCTGCGGTGAAGCCACGTTTTCCTCCTGATGAACTATAAACCTCAAGTTGAGCCTTATAACTAAGTGCTTTTAGATAAGGTGAAAGTAAAGTGCGTACGCAGGTTAATCAAACACCTTCAACAATTATTTTTTCGTGTCGAAATAATTATTTTACTATTGGGGCATGGGGTGCTGATACATCAATCCTCTTTACTTTCGAATTTTCTGGTAACGCCATTAAAGCAAAGTAAACCTTGGATTTAAGGGCGCTATCAATGTTTTGTCCCCATCGAAGTTCAATCTCTGAATTATTGAGTAGAACCCGCAATATATAACTCTCTCCATTTGTCACTTTCACAATTTTGACGGTGTTGGCAAGATTTGA
>JAYTTL010000388.1:0-3181 GCA_043745325.1 Actinomycetes bacterium | reverse complement strand
AGGTTTTTTTCCCGGTGATCACGTCATCATGTCGATTGTTCCAAACTGCGGGACATGCAGTTATTGCATATCCGGGCGCCCCAATTATTGCTCGACTGCAGGAAATGCCATGGCCGCTGGAGGTTTATTTGATGGCACCAGTAGATTAAGTTACGAGGGCACAAGAATTAATCACTTCTTAACCGTTGCATCCTTTGCAGAGTACGTCGTAGTACCAGCATCGGGAGCAGTTGTGATTCCAGATGAAATGCCATTGGACCGAGCTGCTTTGATAAGTTGCGCGGTATTAACTGGTTATGGCGCAGTCATGAACACGGCCAAAGTTAAGGCAGGTTCGCGCGTTGCAGTATTCGGATGCGGCGGTGTCGGTTTGAATATTATTCAAGGTGCACGCATCGCCGGAGCTAAGACAATCATCGCCATTGATATAACGAACGAGAAATTAGAACTGGCGCGCAAGGTTGGAGCAACACATACGATTGATGCCTCAAGCACAGATCCCGTGGCCGAAGTTAGGAAAATCTGTGGCGGCGTTGACTATGCCTTCGAAGCGTTGGGGCTTGAATCTACAATCCAACAGGCTTGGGGCAGTGTAGATGTTGATGGCGGATTGATATTGGTTGGCCTTTTAAAGAATGGTGCCACATTGACCCTTGATGCCGGTCCCTTCGTTAATGAGCAATGGATAACAGGTTGTTACTTTGGCTCAGCGAACCTGAAAAAAGATGTGCCAGAGTTAGTAAAAAGTTATCTAAATAGTCACCTATTCCTAGACGAACTCATCTCCGAACGGATAGATTTAGATGGTCTCGATCGTGCCTTTAATCGTTTAAGGGCAGGTGAAGGCGCGCGAAACTTATTGGTCTTTGACTAAAACGGTTTGGCGTAAGTACAAAATTCCAGATCACTTGCGGTCAACACGTGTGCTGCAATAGATAAGGATGTATGAGGAAAACACATACCACTTACAACTAGGAGGAACTGAGTGAAGTTTTCAAAAATCACCAGCGGATCCCTTGCTGCAGCTCTCGTTGTTGCGCTTGCGATTCCTGTAATAAGTACAACATCGGCATCGGCTGCGGCATCGACTGACTATTCCAAAATCACATCCGCTTCACAAGGTGGTGGCGTAGGCGCTTTGGTAGCTGCATGTAAAAAAGAGGGTCAGTTAAACGTCATCGCACTGCCTCACTATTGGGCAAACTACGGCGACATGCTTACTGGTTTTTCTAAGACATACGGTGTCAAGATAGATGAGGCGAATCCAGAAGGATCTTCTCAAGAAGAAATCGATGCTGCAGTAACAAATAAGGGCACAAATCGCTCTCCTGACGTTTTCGATATCGGTCTTGCAGTTGCCGTTAAATATCTCAATACCGGAACATTTGCACCTTATAGGGTAAAGAAATGGAGCTACTTGCAGTTTGCATCGACTGTAGATCCAAGTGCACAAGTAACTCCAAACTACACAGGCACAATGACAATTGGATATAGCGGAGCACTTGGAACTATTACCAAGCTCGATGATTTATTGGATCCAAAGTTCAAAGGAAAGATTGCTCTCAACGGTGATCCACTTGGTTCATCAGCGGCAATGAACGGTATTTTTATGATCAATAAAGCACTCGGTGGAACATTTGATGATGTTACAATGGGTGTTGCCTTTTTTGCTAAATTGAAGGCTGCCGGTAACTTCATTAACGTTAACCCAACAGAGGCGACAATTGCATCTGGTCAGACACCTGTTGTCATTGACAACGGATACATCCAAGCTGGAGTCATCAAGCAGATGGCTGCTGCTGGCAAAGTCTGGAAGATGTACACACCAGCTGCCGTTGGCTCTACTTATAACAGTGCAGTTTCAGCGTGGGCTCCACATCCAGCATGTGCGCGCTTGTGGTTGGAGTACACATTAGGTGAAACGGGTGCCTCGGTATTTGCATCAGGCGGCGCTACACCTACTTTGTGGATTTGGTTGTTAAAGACCGGTCGCGCATCTGAAGCTGGTAAAGCCTCCATAGGTAAGAGCAAAATTGTTGCCGAGAAGGCAACAGCTGATCAAACTGCAAAGGCTCGCGTTTACCTTAAGACGGCATGGCCCGCAGCAGTTGGTACGAAATAATAATAGAGATCAAGTAATTGACTCAACTTCAAGAGACGAGAACCGGTTCTGCCACTGGCAGGACCGGTTCTCGGTATTGGCGAAGCAAAACTGCCTATCTAGGTGTTTTACCATTCTTAATCTTTAGTGGGCTTTTTCTCCTCTATCCAACGTGGAACGTTATCTCTGGTGCAGTTAAAGATACCCATAATAAATTCAGTACAACTGTGCTAAAAGAGGTATTCAACTCTCCTGTTGCTCGTCACGCCTTCGCTAACTCACTCGAATTATCAGCTAAAACGGCGATAGTTGGTGCAATACTCGGCGGATTATTTGCTTGGGCAATTGTCACGGGAAAACCAGGTGGAGTTTTTTACAAAGTCTCTGTCGCTCTGAGCAGCGTGCTGGCACAATTTGGTGGCGTCATGCTTACTTTTGCATTTTTGGCTACCTTTGGTTTTAACGGACTAATCTCTTCATTGGCGGTAAAATTCCTTCCAAATACTTTTCTCGCCGACTCAACGTGGCTTTATGGAATGAATGGTTTAAGCGTTCTTTATACATTTTTCCAAGTCCCACTCATGGTTCTGGTTTTTTTGCCGACTTTAGAAAACTTGAAGCCACAATGGCGAGAAGCATCGGATGCCCTCGGAGGAAAGGCTCATGAATACTGGCTCAGAATTGGAATTCCGATTCTTACACCATCGTTTGCTGGAGCCGCCCTCCTACTCTTTGTAAACTCATTTTCAGCATATGCAACCGCAAATACTCTCATTAACTTATCTGATTTCTTGACTCCTTTAGAAATAGCAACGGCATTAACGAGCGAAACCGGTGGATCTAACCCCGCGGAGGCAAAATCTTTGTCGCTCTTTATGGTAATTGTTGTGGTCATTGTCATGGGGCTTTACGCACTACTTCGTCGCAATGTAAGTAAATGGGAGCAAAAGCGATGAAACAATCGCTCGGTGTGCGTCTCTGGCGCTGGACAATTATTTTTGTCGTAGCGCTCTATCTCTTAGTTCCCTTGTATGCAATGTTTGATTTTTCTACTAAGCCCTTTAGTTTTGCTGACAAAGG
>JAYTTL010000387.1:0-3189 GCA_043745325.1 Actinomycetes bacterium | reverse complement strand
CTTTACTTGGTGTTGGCATTTTTTTATCTCCTAAGCCTGATCTGCTTCGACGAACTCATCGTCTAAGGATGCGTTGTAATTTTGGTGCTGAGTTGGATCAAATCCGACTGGGCTATCTTTCAAGTTCATCCCCATGGAAACGAGCTTGGCCTTTACCTCATCGATTGATTTTGATCCGAAGTTACGGATATCTAGCAAGTCGGCCTCTGAACGGTTAACAAGCTCTCCAACTGTGTGAATGCCTTCGCGCTTCAAGCAGTTGTATGAACGTACTGTGAGATCGAGATCTTCAATTGGGAGCGCCATATCGGCGGCGAGCGCGGCATCCATAATAGATGGCCCCATCTCAATGCCTTCGGCATCCATATTAAGTTCGCGGGCAAGACCAAAGAGTTCAACCAATGTACGACCAGCCGATGCAACCGCATCACGTGGCTTGAGTGAAGACTTGGTCTCAACATCGACAACGAGGCGATCAAAGTCGGTGCGCTGCTCTACGCGAGTGGCCTCTACTTTGTAGGTCACCTTTAATACTGGTGAATAGATTGAGTCAACGGGGATGCGACCGATTTCAGCGCCTGCCTGCTTGTTTTGGACTGCAGTGACATAGCCTCGGCCACGCTCAACGGTTAGTTCGATCTCGAGAGATCCCTTACCGTTAAGTGTTGCAAGGTGAAGTGATGGGTTATGAACTTCTACACCTGATGGAACCGCGATATCGGCACCCGTTACTGGACCGGCACCTGATTTGCGGATATAGACAACACTTGGCTCGTCGTTATCTGATGAGAGCACCAAGTTCTTGATGTTCAAAACGATATCGGTGAGATCTTCTTTTACGCCTTCAAGAGTGGTGAACTCATGGAGCGCACCGGCTACGCGAATGCTCGTAACGGCTGCACCTGGAATAGATGAAAGCAATGTACGGCGCATGCTATTGCCGAGTGTGTAGCCAAAGCCTGGCTCTAATGGCTCAATGATGAAGCGTGAACGGGACTCAGAAATAACTTCTTCACTGAGAGTGGGACGTTGTGCAATTAGCACTGCAACTCCTCTTCGTTTTAGGGAAATCCACTATTTGATTTCCGCGCTTTCCCTCTTTCAAGGGGTACTGCCTGCATGTCGCTAACTAATTGGTCTGGCCTAATTGGTCTGGCCCTTTAGCTAGAGGCTTTTTAAAAATTACTTAGAATAGAGCTCAACAATTAACTGCTCTTCAACAAGAGTGTCAATCACTGCACGAGCTGGAACGCCGTGAATGATGATGCGCATCTGCGAACCAACGACCTCCATCCATGCTGGTACTGACTTCTCGCCAAGTTCGGCACTTGCCACGATAAATGGTGTGAGATCCAATGACTTTGGTAGAACATCGATGATGTCCATAGGAGTCACACGGAATGAAGGAATATTTACCTTCTTGCCATTTACAAGGAAGTGACCGTGGCGCACTAACTGGCGTGCCATGTCGCGACTCTTTGCAAAGCCAGCGCGGAAGACAACATTGTCTAGTCGTGTTTCAAGAAGTACGAGAAGGTTTTCACCCGTCTTGCCCTGCTTGCGGTTTGCCTCTTCGTAATAACCACGGAACTGCTTTTCGAGAACTCCATAAATACGTGCGCACTTCTGCTTTTCACGCATCTGTAATAAGTACTCAGACTCTTTTGAACGTCCACGGCCATGCTGGCCAGGTGGATACGGACGAGATTCGATTGGACATTTAGGTCCATCGCACTTGCTGCCCTT
Source organism: Actinomycetes bacterium (assembly GCA_043745325.1). Lineage (GTDB taxonomy): Bacteria > Actinomycetota > Actinomycetes > Nanopelagicales > Nanopelagicaceae > Planktophila. The sequence goes on along the minus strand of JAYTTL010000387.1, from coordinate 1,443 downwards.
AAGGAAGAGCTTTACTTTTTCGCGACGGCAACGCTTGCAGTCTGCTCCGGTATAACGAGCCATTTATTCTCTCCCTTCCTTAAACTCGACGAGGCTTGCATGGACGGCAACCATTGTGTGGTGCTGGTGTTACATCAGAGATGGCACCAACTTCCAAACCAGCTGCTTGTAATGAACGGATTGCAGTTTCGCGTCCAGAGCCAGGGCCCTTAACGAAAACATCTACCTTCTTTAAGCCGTGCTCCTGCGCGCGACGAGCTGCAGCCTCTGCTGCAAGCTGTGCTGCGAATGGAGTGGACTTACGCGAGCCCTTGAAACCAACTTGGCCAGATGAAGACCAAGAGATAACAGCGCCCGATGGATCAGTAATAGAGATGATGGTGTTGTTGAATGTGCTTTTAATAAAAGCCTTTCCAACAGCGATGTTCTTTTTCTCTTTTTTGCGCATTTTGACTTTGCCTTTAGCTGCGGCAGTCTTTGATTTAGGAGCGGCCATTACTTAGTCACCTTCTTCTTACCTGCAATTGCCTTACGAGGACCCTTACGTGTTCGCGCATTTGTATGTGTGCGCTGGCCACGAACAGGAAGCCCCTTGCGGTGACGAATTCCCTGGTAGCTCTGGATTTCAACTTTGCGACGGATGTCGCCAGAAATTTCACGGCGAAGATCGCCTTCGATTTTAAAGTTTGCTTCGATATATTCGCGAAGCTTTGCAAGCTCAGGCTCTTGTAAATCCTTGACCCGAGTATCTGGAGAAATTCCAGTTTCAGCTAATGTTTTTTGAGAACGAGTAAGACCCATTCCAAAGATGTACGTGAGTGCGACTTCTACGCGTTTTTCGCGTGGGAGATCGACACCGACAAGACGTGCCATGTATCTACCTATCTGTATCTGGAGGTCCTCCGCTGTACTGTTCTCTGGCCTACCAGTCCAAAGGTCTTCTAGTTACCTAAAAGTCGTACAACGAGTTTATTTCGAGCTTGTTTAGCCTTGACGTTGTTTGTGGCGAAGATTTTCGCAAATGACCATGACGCGACCCTTGCGGCGAATGACTTTGCACTTATCGCAAATCTTCTTAACGCTTGGATTAACCTTCATGTCTTTGTGCTCCTTCGTTACTTATAACGATAAATAATTCGACCCTTTGTAAGGTCATACGGACTCATTTCAACGATCACACGGTCGGCAGTTAAAATACGAATGTAGTTCTTTCGCATTTTGCCACTGATATGAGCGAGGACTTTATGTCCATTAGTTAGTTCCACACGAAACATCGCGTTAGGTAAAGCTTCTGAAACGGTGCCTTCCATTTCGATGGCGCCATCTTTACTAGCCAATCTGTACCCACATCTCTATTTAAGCGTGAAACAAGCGAAGTTGTAGTTTAGAGGTCGGGCTCGAATAAGGGAAATCGGCTTAGGCGAACTACACATGTGTAACTCA
>JAYTTL010000386.1:0-3197 GCA_043745325.1 Actinomycetes bacterium | reverse complement strand
GGGGCGGTAGTACGCCAATCCACCTATATTGAAGGGCTGGCTCTCAGCGTGTATTCCCGTATTTACGCGTAAAAAAACCATCGCCACTTCCTGTTCATTCCCACCACGCTAGAAATGTCGTGTTTAGTCGCAGGCCTGCAAACGGCTTGGTAGCGAACTGGAAAGTTGCAATTGCTACGAGCGACTATTTTTTTTGGGAAAGTATTTTTGGTTAATTTTGCAATTGTCGTCAACCTCAGTAGATGGCAGAGCAGCGATAAAACCCTGTCAATGACCGCAATTAGCCAGGCAAAGAGCTCTAGACGCGAGAGAATGCCCATGTGGCCAACCTTGAAAGCAAAGTTGTAGGTGTGGTGGGTGATCGAACCGCGAAGGTCTTAGCCGATGCATTTGGGATTAAAACCGTTGGGGATTTAATGCGCCATTATCCTCGGCGCTACATGGTCCGCGGAGAACTTTCTGAGATCTCTGAGTTAAAAGAGGGCGACGAGGTCACAATTTTGGCCGAAGTTTATAGTTCGGCTAATCGCCCCATGCGTGGACGGAAGTCAAGTATTTTGGAGGTTATTGTCACTGATGGAAGTAACAAACTCTCGCTTACATTTTTCAATCAAGCGTGGCGTGAAAAAGAGTTAAAGGTAGGAGCTCAAGGTTTATTTGCGGGCAAAGTCGGCCTGTTTAATAACAAGAAACAGTTAGCCCATCCTGATTATCAAATGGTGCCAGATGGCGCCGATGTCGATAGTGCAGTGGATAATTTTGCAGGAAAGTATCTTCCAGTCTATCCCGCAACGGCCAAGATGCCTTCGTGGAAAATTTCGCAATGTATCGAAATGGCTATTGCATCCCTTGACGAGGTGGCAGATTATCTGCCGCAAGAAATACGAACAGCTCATAAATATCCGACCTTACAAGCTGCGTTAGTGCAACTCCATAAACCAATAGATCTAGATCAAGCCGAGCTTGCTCGCGAGCGATTGACTTTTGATGAGGCTTTTTTTCTTCAACTCATGTTGGTGATGCGACGTAATGAGTTAAAAAAACTCAATACGATTTCACGTAAAACCATCAAGGGGGGCCTGCTGTCGGCCTTTGATACATCACTTGCCTTTGAACTCACCGGCGGGCAGTTAGAGGTAATAAGAGAAATTGAGCATGATCTTGCCCAATCGCATCCTATGCACCGCTTACTGCAAGGTGAGGTTGGTTCAGGAAAAACCGTTGTTGCACTCCGCGCAATGTTGGCCGTCGTCGATAGTGGGGGACAGGCCGCGCTACTCGCACCTACTGAGGTCTTAGCCGCTCAACACGTGCGAACATTTGGAAAACTTTTGGGGCCTTTAGCCCTTGGAGGTACTTTAGATAGCCCCGAAAAAGCAACACAGATAACTCTTATTACGGGATCACAGAGTGGCCCCGCGCGAAGAGAGGCTTTGGCCCTTGCCTCATCGGGTGGTGCTGGCATAGTTATTGGTACGCACGCACTGCTGGGTGAAAAAATCGAGTTCAACGATCTAGGTTTAATCGTCGTCGATGAGCAACATAGATTTGGCGTCGAACAAAGGGATGCCCTCAAAGTAAAGGCACAAAAGCCTCCGCACTTACTCGTTATGACGGCGACACCTATTCCGCGAACCGTGGCGATGACGGTCTTTGGCGATCTCGATGTCTCAACACTGCGCGAACTTCCACTGGGTCGCCAGCCGATTACGACACATGTGATTGCCGTTCTAGAAAAACCAGCATTTTTGGAGCGTGCATGGGAGCGGATTCGTGAAGAAGTCACCGCAGGTCATCAGGCATACGTTGTGGCCCCTCGAATTGATGCCGGCAGCGATGAGAGCGCAGATATTGATTTTCTCTTTGGTCAGGAATCACCCGATATCGCATCGGTTAATGAACTAGCCCCGCGCCTTGCAGGTGGGGCGTTGAAAGGTTTGCGCGTAGCCGAACTACATGGACGTCAGAGCAGTGATGTTAAGGATGCAACGATGCGTGCATTTGCCGACGGTGAGATTGATGTGCTTGTTTCGACTACGGTTATTGAAGTCGGCGTCGATATTGCCAATGCAACGGTAATGGTAATCATGGATGCCGATCGTTTTGGTGTCTCCCAACTTCATCAACTTCGCGGGCGCGTAGGTCGTGGAGCATCTCCAGGTCTGTGCCTCTTGGTGACCACGGCGCCTCAGAATGCTCCAGCACGTGCTCGACTTGATGCCGTTGCCGCGACTGTGGATGGTTTCGAACTTTCGCGGATCGACCTTGAACAACGTCGCGAAGGTGATGTTTTGGGTGCCAGCCAATCAGGTACCCAGTCGCATCTTCGCTTACTTCGCGTTTTGCGAGATGAGGGGCTCATCGAAATTGCGCGAGCCGATGCAGAGGGCGTTGTGGTCGCGTCGTCGGACTTATCACATTATCCTGCGCTAGCAAAGGAAGTTGCAATTATGGCAAGAGATGCCGCGATAGATTATTTAGATAAAGGTTAAAGAATTGAGAATCATTGCAGGAGTAGCAAAAGGACGTATCTTAGGTGAGGTCGCTCAAGTAACTCGACCAACTTCTGATCGCGCACGTGAGGGTTTATTTTCATCGCTTACATCTGAGTTCGGCGATTTTTTAGGACTTCATGTTTTAGATATGTTTGCAGGATCAGGTGCAATTGGACTAGAAGCGTTATCACGTGGTGCCTCTCTTGTTGATGTAGTCGAGCAGGACTCGAATGCGCAGAAGACAATTGAAAATAACTTTGATTTAGTAAAAAAGAATCAGCCAGTTGGAAAATTTCACTTATATTCGATGTCGGTTCAGAGTTTTGTCTCACAATTGCCTAAAGAGAAATATCACATTGTTTATATCGACCCACCATTTGATTTCACAGAAAATGAAATAAAGGAAGTGTTAGCAAAACTTCACACTGGAGTTTTTTTAAACGATGGTGCTTTGCTAGCAATTGAGCGGACCGCAAGAAGTTTTCAATTTAGCTGGCCAGATGGTTTTGCCCCCGCTAGGCGGCGAAATTATGGCGCTGCCAGTATCTACTTTGGTAATTACGTACCCTAAGAATGGATAACTTCCCCATCTCTTGCTAGCGTTTGGGCCATGAAGCGTGCCGTTTGCCCCGGATCATTTGATCCCATCACATTTGGGCACCTCGACATTATCAAACGAGCAAGTGCTCACTTTGATCAAGT
>JAYTTL010000385.1:0-3223 GCA_043745325.1 Actinomycetes bacterium | reverse complement strand
TCTGCGGCGTTCCCACACATACGAAGTGAATATCAGCCGATTGAACCGCGGAGAAATCAGTTGTGAAAGATAAACGCCCACTTTTCATCTCCTGAGCTAGCAAAGTATCCAAGCCAGGCTCATAAAAAGGAAGTTTGCCACGGGAAAGCATCGCAACTTTATCTGCATCGGTATCAACTCCAATGACGGTAAAGCCAAGAGATGACATACATGCCGCATGGGTTGCGCCTAGATATCCGCAGCCAACGACCGAAAGCGTTACATTCATGTTGCTGAGTTTACTTGAGTGCGCCACATGGATTTTCATCAGCGGTTCGAGTCTTAAATTTATCAACATAAATCGGGCTAGCAGGGGCTGAAGATGTGGCTGAGGCCGATGGTGACGGTGTTACTTCATCAATCAATGGTAAATCTTCACGCAAGCGATTGAATAAGTCAGGGGCTAAAATCTTGTCCCAAGTGACTACCGAACCAAGCCCTGCAACTCGAGCATTTGCATTACCCAAGGGAATTGTCAGAGTGCGCACTTTACTGGCTGAGAGATTTTTTAACTGTTTAGCTAAAGTCAATAAATCATTGCTATTGAGTTGTGAGTCTGTTTTGACAGTAGCAATTGCCGCATTAAAAAAGTTCACTAATTTTACTGGATTTAGTAATATGCCCGTGCTCGTGACTTTTCGAAGAATTGCACTCATAAACTGTTGTTGACGTTGCATGCGACCAATATCGCCGCGTCCGTCAAAATCTCGGGTACGGACATACTTCAACGCTTCAATGCCGTTAAGAGTGTGAATACCCGCACTCATTATTAAGTGACTCTTTGGGTCATTGATATCCTGTTTTGAACAAACCTGAATTCCACCAAGCGAATCAACCATTCCCGCAAAACCAACAAATCCAATTTCAACATAATGATCAATTCGTACGCCTGTTTCAGCCTCAATCGTCTGAATAAGTAAAGGTGCACCACCCCATGCAAACGCGGAATTTATTTTGCCTTGAGCGGGCGCAACAGTTCTATCTTTATATTGAGAGGATTGATGTTCAGGAATAGTAACGAGAGAGTCACGAGGAATTGAGATAATCGTTGCCTTATCGCGAGCTTTACTTATGTGAACCAGAAGCATTGTGTCCGAGCGCGCACCTGCAGCTGATTTAGTAGTACCAACACGTAAGGCATGTGATTGTGCTTTTGTTAAACCAACGCGCGTATCTGAACCAACAAGCAGATAATTTACGGCGCTTGATGGTTTATCAGGCCGATTAGGTAGAGTGCCAAAGACATCGACTCGATTAATTGCACTACTGACCTGTCCAAGTCCCAGCCAAGCAATGCCTGAGAGTGCCACGACGACTAGGGATAATGATGTAATAATTCGGATTGCACGCGTCGCTTTCACAGGTGAAGACTACTTCAGGGGTACGGTGGTGGGGTTATGGCGACATCAGCAAATGAGTTATATGGCTCACCGAGGCGTGAAATTTCAGTAATTCTTCCCGTTCGCAATGAAGCTGCGCATTTAGAGGAGGCAGTTGGTGCGATTCTTTCTCAGGATTTTCAAGGCAAACTTGAAGTAATTTTGGCAATAGCCCCCTCACATGACAAGACCGAGGCGATTGCGCAGGCAATGGCATTGAGCGATTCTCGCATAGCAATTCTCTTCAACCCATCTGGAAGAACTGCCGCCGGATTAAATCTTGCTATTAATACATCTAAGTATTCAATAATCGTGAGAGTGGATGGTCACTCAAAAATTCCAAGCAACTATTTAACGCAGATCGTGGAAATTCTTAGTGAAACTGGCGCAGTTAATGTCGGGGGAGTTATGGCTGCAATTGGTGAAAATATATTTGAACGATCTGTTGCGCGCGCGATGCGCAGTTCACTTGGAGTTGGTGCATCTCGTTTTCACACAGGTGGATCTGCCGGATCCGTAGATACAGTATATCTCGGAGCATTTAGGAAAGAGGCCTTAGTTGCGATTGGCGGTTTTGATGAGCGTTTTACTCGCGCCCAAGATTGGGAGATGAATTTTCGTCTGCGAGCGGCAGGAGGCCTAATTTATTTTGATCCCCGTTTGGTTGTTACATACCGACCTCGTTCGAGTGTAAGTACGCTTGCTCGTCAATACTTTGAATACGGACGTTGGCGTCGTGTCGTTTCACGGCGCCATGAAGGAACAATTAATTACCGGTACTTAGCTCCACCATTTACAGTTCTCGTCTCTGCATTTTCAGTACTCCTTGGGACAATTTTTTCTCCAATCTTTCTGCTTCCAGTCCTTGTTTACGCGATTTTTATTCTTTTGGCATCCTTTGCAATCGCAAAATCGATAGGTGAAGTTGTATCGCTGCCTCTTATTCTTCTTACAATGCATATTTCATGGGGAACGGGCTTTCTAACATCGCCGAAGTCACTTGCACCGTAAGGTAGCCTTACGACTGTGAGCGCACCACTACAGGTCTATGAACCCTTTCGAGCAGGTCTTCCACCTCTTATTCGATACTGGAAGTCGCTCTGGTCGCGCCGCACTTTTATTGCCGAGTATTCGAGATCTGAACTTCGCGAACAACACTTCGATTCCGTCTTTGGTCAGATGTGGTTGGTATTAAACCCACTTCTACTGTCAGCCGTGTATTTCTTGCTTATTGTAATAATTCGAGGCTCGTCGGATAGTACTAGATATGCCCATTTAACTGCGACCTTGTTTCTTTTTTATTTAGTGGCAAACTCCTTAACGGGTGGCGTTAAATCAATCACCGCAGGAGAGCGTTTAATTTTAAATACTGCCTTTCCTCGGATTATGTTGCCAATCTCGGCAGTGGTAATCGCAATTTTTAAATTTCTTCCCACACTTGTTGTTTTTCTAGCCATTCGTACGATTCTTGGTCTCCCATTTTCTTGGCAGATGTTATGGGCTATTCCAGTTCTCTTAGTTGCTACTTTGCTTGCTCTAGGTCTTGCAATCACGATTTCATGCATTAATGTCTATTTTCGAGATATTTCAAGTTTCCTGCCTTATTTAACGCGCACACTTCTTTATCTCTCACCTATTCTTTATGAAGCATCAGCGCTTAAGCCAAATTTGAGAGCACTTGAGGTGCTCAATCCACTCTTTCCAATTCTCGATAGTTGGTCAGGTGCACTCGTGCATGGCCAGGCGCCTCAAACTTCTCATTTGTTAGCTGGTTTAGCTTGGGCAGTTGGAATTTTTTTAATCGG
>JAYTTL010000384.1:0-3240 GCA_043745325.1 Actinomycetes bacterium | reverse complement strand
TTGAAGGGGAGAGTTGACCAGATGTAAAGAATGCCGACACTGCGATACCTAGGCCCGATATGAAGGTAAGAACTCCTCCTCCTAATCGATCTGCAATTGGTCCACTAATTACTCGAGCTGCGGAGCCAACTAGTGGCCCGAAGAAGGCGAACTTTACTGGGTCGGGCGCATTCGCGAACTCCCCAAAGAGGTTTTTAATAAGTAGACCAAACTGCGCAGAAAATCCTGCGAAAGTTCCAAAAGTCATAAAGTAGAGAATTGTCATTAACCACGTGTGCTTGTTGTTGAAGATATCTAGTTGATCCTTTACGCCACGCGAGGTAACAGGGACTGACTTTAAAAACTTCCAAGAGATGAAAACTGAGAGAATTACAAATGGCACCCAGACCAGACCAGCATTTTGATACCAGACTGATTTATCAATCCCTTTTACCTCATCGACAAATCGCTGTGGCGCACCGAGAACCGCACCGAACATTGCCGAACCAACGATTATTGGAGTGAAGAATTGAATAATACTGACGCCGAAGTTTCCAACGCCGGCTTGAATACCGAGTGCCAATCCCTGCTTAGATTTAGGAAAGAAGTATGAGGTACTGGGCATAAAGCCTGAAAATACTCCGCCACCGATTCCAGAGAGAAAGGCGAGAAGTAATAAGGCTATGTAAGGCGTCGATGGTGAGCGCACTGCAAATGACCAACCGACGAGTGGAAATATAAGCAGTGCTGTCGAGTATGTAACTAATTTGCGCGTTCCTAAAATTGGTGGCAGGAACATCCAGATTAAACGCAGACTACCACCTGCAAGTCCAGGCATTGCAGCCAGCCAGTAGAGCTCCTTTTTGCTTAGGTCAAAGCCTAAGTTATTGAGTTTTGGCGCTAAAGCTGAGACTAAGAACCAGCTCATGAAGCCAAGTGTTAGGGCGTAAGTTGTTACCCAGAGTGTTTTCCAAGCGATCTTGGACTCCCACTTTCCTTCGGCATTTGGATCCCAGGATTCGAGCCATTCAGAGGATTTATTTTTTGCGGCAGACATTTCAATCTCCATTCATGTGAGAGTTGTCGTAATCAATCTGGTTTTTAAGTGTCGGGCTAGCCTTGTGCAGCATTTTTACTATTACTACATGCATCCAAACTGTCCCGATGAGAGTTAATAAGAAGAGAACCACGAAGGTCGATTGAGGCAGGCCCGTCCAAGCTCGGACATAAACAAATAATGGTGGAAGTAAGAAACCACCAAGTGCGCCGAGCGTTCCAACAAGTCCTCCAACAGCACCGACATCGTTAGGGAAGTACTCAGGAATGTGCTTAAAGACCGCGGCCTTTCCTATACCCATAGAACATCCGACAATAAAAAGTAGAGCGGTAAATGGCACTACTCCTAAACTATATGGCAAAACCTCTCTTGGACCATCGGGTGTATTTAAAACGATGTAACCAAATGGTGCAGCTAAAAAAAGTAACGCTATTAACATGGAAAGAAAAGTTCCATACATGAGGCGACGCGCCCCCATTTTGTCAGAAATATAGCCACCAAGCGGGCGGAGCAGAGAGGCTGGAAAGATGAATAGCGCGGTTAACAGCGCGGCGTTTTGTAGCTCTAATCCATAAACCGAGACATAGTATTTTGGCATCCAAGAGGCAAGGGCGACGTAGGCTCCAAAGACAATCACATAGTAGAAAGAAAACCTCCACACCTGCAGGTAGCGCAATGGCAAAAACATTTGGCGTAGAGGCCGTGATGTTTGCAGATTTTCAGCATCTGCAGGTGTGAAAAATTGTATTACAACAGCGGTCAGGACTAGAAGTACTGCATACAAGGCAGGCACAAAACGCCAACCACCTGGAATGATTCCGCCAAGGTAAGAACCGCCAATAGTGCTTGCGATAACTACCGGTCCAATGAATTTTGTTGCAGATGCCCCGACATTTCCTGCGCCAAACACACCGAGGGCAAAGCCCTGTCGGCTGCGATCAAACCAGTGCGAGTTCCAGGCAATTCCAACGCTGAATAAATTTCCGGCAAACCCAACTAAGAATGCTAAAACAAGTAGCCACGTATATGTTAGTTCTATATGTGCCAAGAGGTATGCTGGGATAGAAGTAACCAGCAACATCGCCACGGTTACTTTCTTGCCACCAATTCGATCAGCAAGCACACCTAAAAGTAATCGCCAGATTGAACCATTAAGGATGGCAACTGATGAAAGCCAAGCTAATTGAGAATCACTAATTCCAAACTCTTTCTGAATTGGAATTCCGAGAACTCCGAACATTAACCAAACAGCAAACATTAAAGTAAATGCAAATGTCGAAAGTGTTAGCACTCTCCCTGAACCTTCGTGCTGCGACATGAAACCCCCTACTTTCTTTACAAATTCTAAGCAAAGGGTGCTCTATTGAGGCTAGTGAAAATAGGGTCTTTGTACCTATATTGACGCGGGGATATGCGAGAGAGAATTGGAACATGAAAAGTGACAAATCCTCTGGAGTAGATATCGAAGAATCACTTGTCAAACTTGGAAGATATTTTTCAAGGGGAGTTGTCTCTGATGATCTTCGTTCAATCACAAAAACCGGTGGGCGTGAAGGCGATGATTTCTATCGTGATCGTTGGAGTCATGACAAAGTAGTTCGCTCAACACATGGAGTTAACTGCACGGGATCATGTTCGTGGAAAGTTTATGTTAAAGATGGAATCATTACTTGGGAAACTCAGCAGACCGACTATCCATCGGTTGGTCCAGACTCACCAGAGTACGAACCCCGTGGCTGTCCACGAGGTGCGGCTTTTTCTTGGTACACATATTCACCAACTCGTATTCGTTTTCCATATATACGGGGCCTTCTACTGGAAATGTATCGCGAGGCTAAATCTCGTTTAGGTGATCCAGTCTTGGCATGGGCCGACATTATGGATGATCCAATTCGTCGTACAAAGTATCAAAAGGCCCGAGGTAAAGGTGGACTAGTTCGTGCGCAATGGGCGGAAATCTCTGAAATCATTGCAGCTGCACATGTACACACAATTAAAAAGTATGGCCCTGATCGCGTCTTTGGTTTTTCTCCAATCCCAGCTATGTCGATGGCATCGCATGCTGCAGGTGCGCGCTTTATCTCACTCATGGGTGGCTCGATGCTCTCCTTTTATGATTGGTATGCCGACCTTCCAGTTGCATCTCCGCAAGTATTTGGCGACCAAACCGATGTACCAGAATCGGCCGATTGGTTTAACTCCTC
>JAYTTL010000383.1:0-3251 GCA_043745325.1 Actinomycetes bacterium | reverse complement strand
AGTCACAGGTTTCGCTGATGAAGCCAGTGATGCTAGAGCGGCCACGGTAGCTTCGATTCAAAGTAAATATAACCCAGGCTTTGATGCCCAGTATGTGAGGCTCTTGGCCGTCCAAGTAAAGACTGTCAATGACGCAGGCACAACAAAAGCCCTTAAAGTTCTCATAAGTGAATTTTTAGGAATGCGCAAAACAATAGACGCCAGTCTTGCAAATCCTACGTCGGATCTCGACACTGTTTTGGGCTTTGCCGAAGAAGAGTTGGGAGAATACGATTTCTTCATCTCTCAAGTTGAACTACAAATAACGAAGAGCAAAACTATTACATGTGTAAAAGGTAAAGTCATGAAGAAGGTTATGGCGCTTAAGCCAGTATGTCCTAAAGGCTTTAAAAGGAAGTAACATCCCAGCAATTCATGCGGGCACATAGACCCTATTTTTCAATAGGTGTAGAATCATGTGCAAAGCGGAGGAGGCGTTTATGCAGAGAACTAGATTGGCGCTTATAACAACGTTGATTTTCACTGCATTGGCCTTTGCCCCAACAGCAAACGCTGGTCAGAACTGTGCGGATGGCTCATGGAGTTCGAGTAATAAAATCTCTGCCTGCGCTAAGCACGGAGGTGTGCTCAGCGCCACTCCCACTCCCAAACCAAAGACAACCACAAGCAGTACTTCCGAGAGTGCAACAAATACGCAATCAGTTACTACTGTCGAACCCACTGAGAAATCAATAGGAAAAATTCCAGGGCTTTGTTCGAGAATTAATAAGTACGCCCCTGGTACTTGTTAGATCTGCACCTTCAATTTCGATGGACTTTTAAAGAATTGCTAGAACTCAACTGACCGCTTTAGCAAAGACAATAACGTTATCTAAGTGACGCTTGAGTTTGGTATCAAACTTTCCCCCACATGTAATCAAGCGCAATCCAGCATAATCAATATCTCCATAAACAAGTTCTGTTGGAAATTTTAATTTGTTAACGGTGAGTATGCCTGTTACCGAGTAAGTGACTTCCTGTCCATCGCTTCGAAGCACTTTGACTAAATCACCTTTATTAAGGTTTTTTAATTTATAGAAGACGCCAATTTTTCCACCCCAATCCACATGACCAACTATTACGGCAGGTCCTATTTCTCCCGGAGTTGGGGCTCCGTTAAACCAGCCCGCGACAGTGCCAGTTGTGGGCACTTCCATTGCACCGGCAGAATCTAAACCTAGGCTTACTAATTTAGCTTTCACACCAATAGCTGAAATTGTGATGCTATTAGGTTCTGAGCGTGTAAGAAATTCTGGTACCTGAGACGATCTAAATTTCACAAATGAGATGCCATCAGTTGCTACAAATCCCTTTGGTTTAACGGGGACTTGAGGTCCAATGAAGGTCGAAGTAGGCGTCGGCGATGGCGTACTTGTCACAGTTGGTGAAGATGTTGGTGAGGGTTTTGGATTCGAGGTAGGAGTCGGTGTCGATGTAACCGAAGCCGAAGGAGTTGGGGATGGCTTTACTGTCGGAGTGGGAGTCGAAGTTGGGGATGGCTTTACTGTCGGAGTGGGAGTCGAAGTCGTAGATGTCGTTGTGGGAGTAGGAGTAGGAGTCGGCGTAGGCGATGGACACAGTGCACCAGCGCAACCACTCGAAGTCGTAGAAGTCGGGGTTGGTGTTGGAGTGGGAGTAGGAGTCGGAGTCGGAGTCGGAGTGGGAGTAGGAGTCGGAGTCGGAGTCGGAGTCGGAGTCGGAGTCGGAGTCGGAGTAATGCACGTTGGAACACGAATGGTGTCGTAAGAAACGTTTACCTTTCCTGATGTAGTGAGAAGTCTTCCTGTGATTGTTACGAAATCCAGCACATTGATGTCTCTGTCGGTCAAAATCGATCCTTGAAAAGTAGTACTAAAACCCAAATTAACTTGTGCCTCTGCCACGCCAGTTACAAACGACCAGTAAATATTGCAAGCTTGGGCACCATTTTTCAATACAACCTTCGCAACATTTGCTGTGGTCTTGAGCCTTGTTCCCTTAATAATAAATTTTGCATTGGGGTCATTAGCTCCATCAAAAGTTAAAATTCCATTCATAGTATAAAAAGGCTCAATAGTGGAGGCTTTATATACCCCAGGTAATAAACTCTGTCCGCCAAGTTCAAGTGGGATAATTGACGTCGTTGTTTGAGTGGAAACATTTGTCAGCGCAGTATTCAAATCAACTTGAGCAGATTGTGATACAGAGTCTGCAAAGTGATTTGTTCCAGTTATTGTGTATAGTGAAAGATTATTCATTGTGGGTATGGGATAACTTCCTAAATCACCGACTAGAGTTTCAGGACCACCACTGGTAACACCTGTGGCAGCTAATATTCCAAAGTTTGATGCATTCCCCAATGAAATCGGAGCAACCGCATGAGTTACTGACCCACTTGCGAATATGAAGTAAGCAATCAAGGATGCCAAAACACCAAAGAGGGCAATTGGTCTCAATCTATAAAAAATTGATTGTTTCAAGGCAAACCTCTGTTCTGGGAATTTTTATAGGGTACTCCTTAATACCAATAATGTATGCCTTTCTTGCGTGAGAGGCTCTCAGGTAGCTTTAAAAATACTTAAGAGCTCGCGTATTTGGTGAGTTGCCTCTGCTGGATGGCGAAAATTCATTCCCTCATGTATTCGATATTCATTGCGTCGGCCATTTTTAACAATAGTGATGTAGCCATCCTCATTGAGCTCGGAAACAATACTTCTAACTGACCTTTCGGTTATTCCTATTAAATCCACCAAATCTCGGATCCGCAAAGTGGGATCCTTGCTCAAAGCCACCAAGACATGGCCGTGATTGGAGAGAAGGGTCCAATTGCCGTTAGCCATACGGAAACAATAGGGCATAATTTGACAGGTAACAAGATACAGGTATTATTTTGCCTATGTTATTTTATCGCCTCAACCAAGCCCTTTCTTTTGTAGTGAGCGTAACTGCGGTATCCACGCTCATCATTGCAAGCCATGACTCATTGGCACGTTTTCGCCTGGCCTTGCTGATATATAGCTCAATTCTGATTTTGATGGTCTCATATTTTGCCCAAAAAAACCTCGTCGGACAGGCGAGATATGACCGTTTCGGATTCCTGCTGCTCATAACTTCCATTGGCATCTATGTAACCTTCTTCACGACCAATCTGCTTCTCATAGGGCTGGGATGGAGCGCGAGTGGAGTTGGTGCAATTCTCTTGGTCAACCATGCAAACAATCAAAGCTCTCGAC
>JAYTTL010000382.1:0-12224 GCA_043745325.1 Actinomycetes bacterium | reverse complement strand
AGAAAACCTCCTATCCTAGAGAAAACCTCCTATCCTAGAGAAAACCTCCTATCCTAGAGAAAACCTCCTATCCTAGAGAAAACCTCCTATCCTCCTATCCCCCATATCCCAGAACAAACCTCCTATCCCTCCTATGCTTGTTTATACCAAGGGAGAATAGGATGTTTGTTGGTTATTTTTGTTTATCCCCGCACAAAAACACAGGGAAAACCTTACAAACCTTAGGGAAAACCTTACAAACCTTAGGGAAAACCTCATACAAAAACCTCATATTTCACAGGAAATTCAGATATTTCACAGGAAAACCACATACTACTAGGAAAAACCTTATTTCCCTAAAAGCCTTGTTTTCTCCCAATGATGTATATTGTTACTAGGGGAGAAATTGGTATATTTGTTTATCCCCGCCTAAAAGCGGGATCCCCTGGAAAAAACGGGGATCATCGTAATACTATTTCTTGGGTTGATACTTTCTTATTGTCCACATAAATCTGCGGAAGCGTATCTCAGCCTTAATCCACTCAAAAGCGCGGGACACAGAAGAAACCTTACCTTCAGTATGTCTAGATACCCCATTATTAATAAAGTAAGGTCCACCATATCGAGAGAAGTGTCTTGGCATCTTAACATTATAGCATAAAAACAAGGTTTTTGGAAAACAAGGTTTGTCATGCAAACCTAAAGGTTTGTCCTATTGACATCTTGGAGGATTTGTGTTATCATCGTAATCCCTGGAAAATCCTGGAGGTTTCGTAATAGGTTCGTAATAAGTTTTATATGGGTGGTTTGTCCTATATGTCCGATTTGTCATAATTGGTCGGCGCGTTTAGAAATCAATCCTAGTCATCTACAGTTTGTAGACAACTGAAAACAACCATTTTACGGAGTTCTACTATACCATTTTACGGTAATCGTCCATGACAAAGAAGAACCACGCCCCAGGATCCCCAGGACGTGGGTAGCGACTATATAGAGAACTTTGCAAACAAGTCCTCAAGAGACGCGTAGTCTTCCTCATGGCTAGCCCCTAGGGACTCTATTAGCATGGCGTAGGTCTCAGAGATGTATTGCTCACCCCTTGGGTCCAAAGTTGCCAAAGACTCTTGGACCACATAGGCCAATGGTAAACCTATGTTGTTGTATTCAAAAAACTCCCTTAAAGCGTTGTCACCCTTGTGCTTGAAATAAAGGTCTGCCAGAATAGCCACCTTCTTAGTTACGCCAATCACGATTTATCTCCAATCTTTCACTTTCACTTTTCTCCGATTCCTCTTGGGCAGACTCAAGGACTTCCATGAATCTGCGAAATCCAAGATAAGATGATGAGCGATAAAGATATAACGCTAACGCTTCCAAGTCCAAAGACAGGTCGTTAAGTAGATTTACTATCTTTACAGCGATTTTCTCTTCCTTAGATACTCCATGTCTTATTCTCATTTTTTCTCCTCATTACATTATATCAAAAATAGGGGGAGAGGGCAAGCCACCAAACCTACCCTCTCCGTGGGTCATGAAATAGACCACTCTACCTAAAGGTTATCCTGTTCCCTGTCAAGGGCTTCCCGCTCCCAATACTGTTTGTCAAATTCATCAACATACTCCATAACGTAGTCGTCAAGAGCATTCCTGATTTGTCTGACAGATATCTCGTTAATATAGTAATCTAGTTGTGGACCAATTGTGTCCCAAGCGGTCTCAGTGTCTATCTCCTCTGCTAGGTCATAGGACTCAAGGTTTGCTACGCCATAGAGTGAAGCAATAATCTTTTCATCTCGGTCCTGATAGTGAAGAATAAGATGGTCGATTAACTCTTGTACTGTCTTTAGTGCCATGTTTTATACCACCACTCCCGCGAATTTAGCGACAAAGGAATCAAAAGACTCTACCAACTTTCCGTCCGAAACAGACTGTTCAGTAAAATCCACTAGTACAACAAAATCATCAAATAGGTTAAGGTCGTACGAGTCTTCAATTGCGTACAGACCAAACCCTGTTTCTGACATTATCGAGTCTTTAATTAAGCAACTTACAATCATCCTAGTTCCATAGACAGAGTCTTTCCACCTTGGCTTTGCATGTAGTAGTGCACGTGCCAAGTCCTCTTTCCATGTTTCTTGTCCATAATGACTGTATAGCACTACTCTAGGAGTATCCCACTCACCTTTAAAGACAAAATCAACTCTTGACCCCATTTGGAGTTATCCTTTCACTCAATAGGCCTGCAATCAAGTTGTGAGCCTCATCCACTTCGAGCAATGAGCCTGACCACAATAGTTGCTGGGCCTTTGATAGTATTCGGTTTGTATACTCGTCTGTTACTGTCATTCGGATTCAAACCTACCGCTAAAAATACCAAGAAAGTCTATGACCATGTACATAACAGTACCTGCCTCATCTACCTCAGCATAGACGGGGTAAAACCCGTCACCATAGCCTGATGATGAAACTACGGCAGAGCCAAGCCCTACTTCACCGAAAGTTTTTTCAATGGTGATACCGCTAACTCCTTGATAAGAAAACTCTCCTGAGTTTAATTCTAAATCCCACTCCTGTCCCTCATTGGAATCCCACTTATCAAGATAGCATGGGTCTACAATCATGATTTGTCCTGAGTCTACTCCGACATGGCCAATATGCTTCATTGCACTTACATCTACTGTAGGTAGCATTTTTCTAATTCTCCTTTGTTTTGGTGTTATTTAACTATACCATTGACCACTGACAAATCAGTAGTTAATCTCCTGCCCATATTCATCTTGATACACAACCTCTAGTGTCCCATTGTGCATAAAATCGTCATCAGCCATCACTTCTACCCTAGCCATAACCATACCCATAATCAGATCCATAACTTCCTCGGGCGGTATTTTGTCTAAGTCAATCTCATCTTCCTCAATGATGTCATTCACTAGCATCTCTACATCGTAGGTAATGCATAGCATTGCGTTAATCCTTTGCGGTAGTCCTAGTTCTTCAACACTTTTTGTCATTTGCGGTAGTCCCAAATCTTTAACACTTTTTTTCATCACTTTTCCCATTTCAGTAGAGCCAATTCTTCAACTGTAGCACATTGTGGACATTTTTCCAAATCAAAGAAAGCATCGCTAATTAGTTGTCCGTCATCTTCCATCTCTTCCCCGCATCCTTCACAGTAATACCAAGAAGAACTAACCTTGATTTGTATTTTTGTATTTGGTGGGCAGGGGACTTCAGTAACAAAATAACCTATACGGTTAATAAAAGACCAACCGCTCCAAACATAAGAGCCACCATCATCACCATCACCATAAGTCCATATTTTGTCGGGGGACTGAGATTTAACAAACTCATACTCATCTCCATATGTCTCAAACATGATACCTTGACCAGTTTCATCTTGAAACGAAGCACCATTGTCTAGATGATTATGGATAGGTTTGTATAAAGATGCCCAGTCCTCAAAGTCCATTTCAATAAAGTTATCCACGGCTTTTGCTCCTATCTGAAATAGCATATGTTAAATCTATTACATAGTGGTTTACCGCTATCAGTGCATCCATATATCCTTCGGCATATGTCCTGTCCATGGAGTCCATTGTGTTAGCATATTCTGTATCTTCTTCCCGCTTGACACATGTATTGAGGTGCAGGTCTGCCTCATAAATCATGTTCTTAAGTTCTCCATGGAGAATGTCTGTTCCTGATAGATTTAGGTCTAATAGTTCTCGTATTGTTCTCATTCTTTAATTATACCCTCGACCACTGACAAAATGTGAGAGGTAGCAATGATTTGACCATTCACACTAATGTCCATTATCTCTAAGTCCTTATATTCATCCGAGTCCATATCATCAACTAAAGTCATTGAAGCCTCAATTTCTTCAGAATCCTGTTCTAAACTCAGTAGATGTATCTTGAGATACTCAATAAGGTAGTTCATCTTGTATCAACCCTCCACCTAGTTCAGTAAGTAGCAAGGCTAGAAAACCAATTTCTCTCAATAGACCAGACTGCAGTCCACGCTCGTACTCTACTTCTGAATAATCTTCCTGTTCAAGCGAGTCTTCTTCAACTTTTGCAGAATCCTCTAGCCAATCAGTAGACCCCTTAATTTGGGCACGGATTTTCTCTATAGCGCTTTCTATTAGTTCTCGACACATTTTATTCTTCCCCCGCAATCAGCACAGGTGGCACATCAGGTAAGTCCAACTCATCAACTTCTTCAGGCTGTTCGTCTACGCGAATAGAATAAACCTCACCCGTATAACTATACTCCGCATAGTACCAACCCTGTTCCTCTGCTTCTTTTTCGTTTTCTGCTTCTACCTCGTAGTAATATTCTACGACTACTTTCACATCATATGTTGCCATTTTTATCTCCTTTGGTGTATATATTAAGTATAGGTGTTTGTGTTGATTTTTACAACTTCTGTGGGTGTGATATTCATCACATGGGCTACTGTTGGCTCCAGGGCAATACGAGTTACGAAAGTATCCAAACCACAAATACAGCCTGGGTCCATAACTGGCGGGATATTGGTAGTAATTTGAATCAAAGAATCACACTGAGTACAAACATAACTATACTTAGTCCACATTAGTCAAAGTACCCCTCTGCCCATAGTCCGTCTAAAAACTCTTTGGTCATAGCCAAATTGCCATGTAGCCAAGGGTCGTTAGTATCGTCTACCAAAAGCAGGGCGGTAGAAACAGCCTCAGTCATATTTTCTAAATCTTTAGCGGTATACCCTAACATTATTTTCCTTGATAAAGTCGTAGGGTTTTCACTGTGGTGTGTAAATCACAATCGCAATCTCCACCATTCATTGCATAGATAAACTCGAAGTGGCTAAAGTTATCCTCAAATATGGTTTCTATGAGTTCTGATATGGTGTATTTCTTAATTTCTGTCATACTAATAATTTTACACTAATGGACTGACAATTACAACCAATGTTGAGCGTGGCATTATGTGATGTCTGTCACAAATCTTGGAGGAATTGGAGGTTTGTCTTAATCCTCTTAATAACTCCGAGAAAACTCAGGCCGATCTTAATAAGTGATCGATCTGGAATGACGTGGGTCGGCGCTCTGATGGCGGTCTTAGGGGGAATTTGAACCCCCACTTTCAGAGTGACAATCTGATGTGATACCTTTTCACTATAAGACCAAGCGAGCAGTTTAGAATCATGCTCAGGATTTTATTTCTAAACTAGTTGTGCAACCCCTTGCACAATTTTAAGCAAGCGATTCTTTTCTGCGTTAGTGACTGAATCGAATCCACTTGCGCTTGCAAGAATTGACTCATTGTTGCCACTCTTAGAAGTACGGTGCCAGTCTAGTCGCTCTGAAAGCGCATTGAAAGCACCCCAAGCATTACCAGCAATCATACCGTTAAACTCGCCTGTGTAAATGTCGTTAATAAGATTGACCTTATTTTCCCACTTAGTTACAACCTGTTTTGTATCTGTTTCAGGCTTTGGGTATGCCATGAGAATAATCTCATTGAAAGTCTTTGCGCTGATTTCCTTCTCAATCATAGCCTTTGCCATGATGTCAAATGAATCCATGTACTTATGAGCAAGCCCAAGAGTTTCACGAGCAACCTGAATACGACCAGAAGCAGTTTGGGTATGGCGAATCTTGAAAGATTGCTTGATGCCGTTCTTTCGCTTGACTGAACCTAGTGCAAGATTAAGAGTGTTAGCGCATACAACTCGAACAGGAGTTATACTCGCCTGAATTGAAATTGAACCGTCATGGGAAGTGTTAATCAAGAGATAAGTCTTGATTTTATCTGCAACACCACTAGGGTCTAATACTGTTTCACGCTCTAGTGCTAATGCACCGAATACAACGCGACCACCCTTTAGCGAGCCAGCAGTTTCCCAACGCCCACCCCCGTCTAATATGTTGTCACCAAATGAAAATAAATCCTCATTTTGCATGACATGGTATCGCTCACCAACTATACCCAAGATGTCAGTTTGAGTGTTGTCCGTAGGATTGGTACGCAATACATACTGATAGTCCTTGTCGCTTACAAGATGTGCAGGTGGCGTTAAACCCTCTAGGCGAACGTTCCAGTTATCAAGACTTGCAGCACTTAGCATTTCTCCTGTGGTTTTTTCCTCTGTGAATACTGTGCCTAGGCCATGCCATGCAGGTTCGCGGAAAGAAGCGAACGAAGCCTTGCCATTTTGTGTTTCAATTTCATGTGCCATTTTTTATCCTTTTCTATTGGTGTTAATTTAAGTATACACGAAAGCACTGACAAATACAACTCAGGATAATAATTCATAGACATTTCGGACATTTTAACTGGTGATCTTAATCACACCTTCGTAACTTAACATAACTATTCCAGAGCCGGCGCGGTAAATAAAACACCGCCCCTATTTGTCAAAAGATAACAATATTTCGTTACAGTCATTACACTCAAGAGCCACATTTACGTCATCTCCATAGATGGCTACATTTATTTCATGACCATAGTGCAGTTCCAAATCATTGTAGTTCTGTACACTCATTTTTTACTTCTTTCTCCTCTTGTAGATGCGGGTGAGCAGTTTATCGACTTACTCAGGTCGTTTTATTCCCGTGTGCCTCAGCATTAGAGGCGTATAGGAAACTTAGAGATAGCGAGCAATCGCATTGTATGTTGATGTATTGACAGTTTCTTCATCTGTCATTTTGAGAATACGAATTGCGTTTGAGAGTTCCTCTTTTTGAGTTTTATATTCGTGACGACTAATAGACTCGAAATCTTGCTCAGGTCGTTCTGGCAAATCTACACCTGCTATAGATATATCGAAGTAAATATTCATTGTCTGTGAATAGTTGCGCATATTGGTGCGAAAGTTTTCTGCTTTGCTTATGTTGGCGATTGCATACTCACCAAGTTGCTTTTTCCACGCTTCAACTTTCAACTCATACCTTTCTTCGTTTGCTTCTTGTGATGTATAGTCTAACTCTAACTTTGCTAGCGCTCCCTGTAATGCCTGAATTACCTTAACTGTTGCAATCTTAACACTAATTGACTTTGTTTTTTGTGCCATTGTTTTTTGTTTTCCTTTGTTTGGTGGGTTTAACTTAATTATACACTAAGGGTCTGACACTTTGAGTTGAGCCGTTTAAGGTCATGCTCAGGACATAGGGTTGGGCTGTTTGGCTACTTTAGTGTCCAAGTTGTGTAACGGGCTGACCCATTTACATCTAACTTTACACGGACATTACCATTGTCTTGTGGAGCAATCTCTGTTATTACCCCTGTAACCTTTGACTTTTGTGTGGTAAAGGTATCTCCCACCTTGTAGGTACTTGATTTAACTGTCATATTGTTCTCTTTTCTGTGAGTGTTTTGCTTATATTTAATTTTAGCATTTTTCAATAAAAATGTCAAATCGTGGCAAATCCCACGCTCATCTTAATTACTTCTTAATCACTTGACAAAACAGCAAGTCTGTGCCGACCCACTTTCGTGGGGATCGGATCCAGGTCCTAATTTTTAAACACCTCGTTTATAAACATGGCGATTAATAGGAGTGTGCACACGATAAGAAAATCACTATTAGAAAATATCATGACTCTGGCTCCATTAACTTAGACCAACATTCATTACAGTCCATGGTTGAGTCCATGTCTGAATATTCGATGTCGAATAATTTCGAGTCAACATCTACAGTGACAACTTCCACTGTCTTACAAGTTACGCATTTGATTGAAATATATTTGTACATCATGCACTCACCTTTTTTTTCTTAGTTTTCTTGATTGAGAATAATATGTCTGCCTTGTTGTAGACACACAACGAACATTGAACACAGGCGCTACCCTTATCAGATATAAGAGGAATCTGCTTGTTATTTTCAGGACACTTTGCGGATGGCTTGCCTGTTAGTGCCTTCATCTCCTCTTGACCTGAATCAAAAGTATCGGACAGATACGCAAGGCGTGTACCTTGAGATATTTTTAAGTCAATACCCACAGCCTTGTTATCGCTATCCATTGAGAAATATAGCGACAGGTTCGCAATACCCTTAAGAATGGTGGTTGCACTTGCGACTCGCGTATAAACCCAAAATTGAATATCGGGGTAGTTTAGAATTATTGTTTTCCACGCATAAGCGTAGGTATCATTAAAGAAATCTCCGTCCCAATGAATACGAAATAATTTAGGGGCATTTTTTTTATCGCACTCATTGTTAAACTCTAGAATCATCTCATCTAGCAGAATAATCATGTCTTCACTTGAGGCGTTACGCAATAATTCCCAATTGTGCAAAAGATTAACCTTTACAGTCGGGAATAGTTTTTCTAGTTTTCCCGCGTAGCAGACCTTCTCACACACAGAGGTAGCACTAGGGCATGAGTAAGCCTTTCCAGCAGGTAATCCAAAAGTGTTAGCGATTGCGCTTTGCTTTCCATTTTTCGTGACAAGGTTGGTGACCTTCCTATCATTGGAGCGTTTAAGTTTAGTCATTGGTGAGACCTTCTTTCTGTTGTTTTAATTCTAGCACAATAGACTGACATTTGCCCTTGCGTGAATATTTTTTCTTTGAGGGGATTGCACCAGACGCACCAGACCTACGCAACTCCATGAGCCTACGCAATTCCTCGGGTGTCTTTGGTGTTTTCATATTCTAATCTTATCATAACCCACTGACAATTTGGCACATTCTTAAGCCTCATCTTAAATGTGATTATTATCACAAAAACCGCCGACCCCGTAGGGCCTAATCTAACTAGACGTACACCTCATCACGTGCAAGATTACACACATACCATAATTTATCAAACATTGTTTCACTGAGTCCAACAATTTCTCCATCTTCATCAACTCCACCAGTAAAGACAACATCTCCAACGATAATATCTGTTTCTCCAAATACTGATGCCCATGCAACAGTTGCAATGTGATTGTATGGCAGGTCTATAATCTTTCCTTCTTCGTTAAGCCACATATCCACTTTGTCACTTAGACTTACACCCTGAATCAAGCCACCAACACTTTCAGAAAGAAATTGGTATGTTCCAAGATTATCAAACTCTTTTTCGATTACTTTGCCACTTGATTTTACTACGATTGCTTTCACAGTATCTCCTTGTTGTTTGTGTTATCTAATCTTATCAGGCACCACTGACATTTATGAAATTTGCGGGGACAGGATCAATCTTCATCATCAACGGGATAATAGAAATCTACCATAGTAGAATAAGACAATAATACCTGTACAACCTCATCCCATTCATCTATTCCATCAATTAAATAGGCCTCTTGCTCCTCTATATCCAGGATTTGAGTAATAGTGATTATGCCATTGTGGTCAATAATATCTCCTATTTCTAGGGTATCAACTATTAAAACATCAACCTTTTTAATTGCCATAGGTATAAGTCTAGCACTAGTTTGTCCAAAATGCTACGTCCCACGGTATATCGTCTCATTATATGGACATAAAAACCTGCACAAACCTTTGGCATGTCTTAATTCCTTCTTAAAGGCTTGGGGATCCTGTGTATTGTTGCCGACGTTTTTTTTGATAGTTTTCAGTTTTTTATTTTTAGTAATTATATAAAGTAGTGAGTGAGCAGTTTTCAATCATGCTCAGGATTTTATTTAGTTTTTACTTATTGCAAGCGTCATAGAAACGTGTTGCATCAAATCTAGGATTATCTGCCTCAAACATTGACACAAACTCGTCTACCAAGTCTGAGAAAGTAACATTATCATTTATGTATTCTTTGAACTCATTAAGAATATCTGCTGTTTTAACGTAGTCTTTACGTGTCATCATTTATTTCACCAACCTTAATGTGGCGTAGGAGTTGCCAGCATTTAGCGTATCGAGCAAGGGCTCAACGTGTGGTTTTAGTACTTCCAAAAGTGTTCCTTCAAGCAGTTTCACTTGGTCGCTTTCGCTTAACTGAAGAAAACTCTGTACAATCGGGCTAGTTTCGTCAAAATTTGTAACGAAGTTTAGTGAGTGTTTTACTGATACTGTCATTTTTTTATTTCCTATTCTTTTGGTTGGGTTAAATTATGCAATCGCATGGAAAAACAGAATACTCATCTGAATCTCCGAAATATATATATCCAGCGCCTGAACACTCGCCACACGAAACACGCATTGACGAATTAGGAGCAATAGTATCATTCATTTTTATTTAGCCTCTCCGCGTAGTGTTCCACGTATGCCTAGTAAGTCACAAGACACTTTGACCGCTATGCCAACAGGTAGTTGCTTGGGATAAACGTTTATGAATTGTGCAACCGCGCCACGTGAGGGCATGGAGATATTTTTTACTGAACCTGAGTAGGTTTCTAGTCGTATAGTGTAAGTCATTTTTATGACTTCCTTTCGTTGTTGGTGTAATTTAATTATACACTAGGGGGCTGACATTTTTAGGGATATTCCTAAGAATCTTGGTGTGACCTTCGTCACAATTCCTGCAACCCCTTTACTGTGTGTTTATACATATCATTATATCAAAATAAACAAAAACACTCAAGTTACTTTCCAGTAATCTCAATATGTGGAACAGTTTTTTGTGTGACCTTAAACACACCTCTTAAAGTGTGAGCAATCTCACAAAAAGTGTCGGCGTTTTTATTTTCAGTGATCAAAAAAAAATAGTACTACACACCATCTAAAATATTAAATTGATAGTGTGCAGTACTGTTATTACATTACTCCATGAAGAAGAAAAAAATCAAAAGAATAAAGTAAGTGATAAACAACCAAGTACTTGTTTGCATTATTCTTCTTCATCAACTGGTTTTATAAACCACTCAAGATGATGTTGCTCAATGATTGCCCATGCTGGTGCTTTGTCGCTTCCCTTATACAAAATCTGAAACTCACCAACGAGTGGCATATCTATCATGCGATTAAAATCTTCATCATAGGCTGCATCTATGGCTTCAATGCAAGGCGTTACCATTTCTGCTGGTACTGGTGGATAGTGATTACCTTTCAAGTGGTAAAGTAATTGTGTTTCTAAATCTATGACTGTTTCTTGTATTCCTAATGTAGTTATACTTCCCATTTATTTATTTCTCCACTCTTGTATCACTCCGTCAATAGCCTCTTGCATATCTTCATCAAGCAACTTTATTTCATCTTCTGGTAAGTATGCAAGAAAACTACTTGCGGGATTATGCCCCCACATGATTAAGTCTGTCATTATTTACCACTAACCATTCCGTTACGATAAAAAATCCTTGTGTGCATCTTACCGCTAGGCTCTGAAAGATTAACGGTACTATGCTCATCAGCAAATCCATGGTCAATAAAACTATTGAATGCATCAACAGCAGATAAAGCATCTGAGTAACGCCCCACCCATGATGGCTTGGTGTCGTTATCGTAGGTGGCGGTTACTGAGTATAAAAATTCTTTGTCTTGCCCCATTATATTGCTCCTTCTTGAAATAGTGAAATCTCTAGGTCTAGTAATTCTTTTGGTGTTGCTTGGGATAAGTCTATCCAACCTGCACCCTCTTTGTCAAATCGAAAAATCTCAACGTATCCCATTGCTAGCCCTCATTTCTTACGACTACGGTAGCCCAAAAGTCTTTAAGCAAGAACGCGCCATTGTAATTAGGTCGAACACGAACACGATATGGCGTAAGGTTTTCGCCGTACCAAACCCCCTCAACAAGATGAGCCTCTTGTATAATTCCTTCACCCCTACGAACGTGTGAACGATAAAACTTTCCCTCTAATAGGGTTGATGGTGTATAAACAATTGCTGACATAGTATGCCTGCCCTTCCTTTGTGTTAATATAGCAAGTCTATCATATACCAATGACATTTACAAGTTACAGGGGCAGTAATCTTAAATAGTGAGACGCTTAAGTGGTGTGATTCTCGTCACATAGATAAGACATGTGGATAAACCCTGTGGATAACTATAATCCATCTTAAATGTGATCAAACTCACACGACACGCCGACATTTTTTTATGCATAAATAACTATACTCGTGCATAAAAAAAAGTTTTATTTTGTTTTTATAAATAAATAGATTGCGTAATTTACAAAAATAAAAAAAATCAAAAACAGAGCATCGCCATTTATAAAAAACTCATACATGGTTTTTACTCCTCTACATCCAACACATCAAAGACATCAAACTTTTCAATGTCTTTATCTGATAGTGAAGATAAAATTTTATTGAGTGCAAAGATTGCTCGAATATCTGTATCTGATTCAGTTACAAAACTGATAAGCACATTTTTTT
>JAYTTL010000381.1:0-3296 GCA_043745325.1 Actinomycetes bacterium | reverse complement strand
ATTAACGATTGTGTTATTTCACTACAAGAGCTACGTACGGCTCATACGTCAACATTTCCGAAGTTATTTGGTTAATGACTATGAGAGATGCAAAAATCCTAGAAGATGTTAAGCACACGTTAGACTTATTAACGATCAATGCCCCAGGGCGTGCTATTGAAGTTCGAATACCACCATATGCCGCAGTGCAATGTGGTGACGGGCCAAAACACGCGCGCGGCACACCCGCAAATGTCATAGAGATGGATGCAACAACTTGGCTGGCACTTGCTAACGGTGAAATCATATGGGCAGATGCGCTTAGCAGTGGCGCGATAAAAGCTTCAGGCGTTCGTGCCGATTTAACTCAGTACTTACCACTTAGGATTAAGACATGAGCCGGCGCCCAGATGGTCTGTTAAACCACAATATTTTAGATGCCGACAAAGGCCCTCAAGATGCCTGCGGAGTTTTTGGTGTGTGGGCACCTGGCGAAGAAGTAGCAAAGCTGGCATTTTATGGTTTGTATGCGTTGCAACATCGCGGTCAAGAGTCTGCCGGAATCGCAACAAGTGATGGTCAACGAATTTTGGTTTATAAAGACATGGGTCTGGTCTCACAAGTCTTTACCGAAAGCGATCTTGCAACACTGCCGGGTGATCTAGCGATTGGTCATTGCCGTTACAGCACAACGGGCTCAAGCACGTGGGTTAATGCCCAGCCGACTCTGCGCCCAACTAAGTATGGAACGCTAGCTTTAGCGCACAATGGCAACTTAACGAACACGGGCGAGCTTGCCGAACTCGTTCAAAAATTAGAGCCCAGTGTCGGTCGTGATCGTGGAGCAACAACCGATACTGAAATTATGACCGCACTCATTTCTTTGCAAAATGAAAAAAATGTTGAAGCCAGCGCAATATCGGTTCTGCCACAGTTAGAAGGCGCATTTTCCTTAGTCTTTATGGATGAGCACACGTTATATGCCGCACGGGATCGGCATGGAGTGCGCCCACTGGTGCTTGGTAAGTTAGAAACGGGTTGGGTAGTTGCATCAGAGAGTGCTGCCCTAGATATCGTTGGCGCCGCTTTTGTCCGTGAAATCGAACCCGGCGAGTTCATCGCAATCGATGAAAATGGTGTGCGTTCAAAGCGTTGGGCAACCGCTGAACCTAAGGGATGTTTATTTGAATATGTCTATTTAGCACGACCAGATACTTTAATTGCCGGACAAGGTATTCATGCAACGCGTGTGGCAATCGGAGTTCGCTTAGCTCAAGAGGCACCGGTTGAAGCAGATTTAGTTATTCCGGTTCCAGAGTCAGGCACACCGGCCGCAATTGGTTTTGCAAAAGGCTCAGGGATTCCATTTGGAATTGGCTTAGTTAAAAACTCCTATGTGGGTCGCACGTTTATCCAGCCATCACAGACAATTCGACAGTTAGGTATTCGACTCAAATTAAATCCGCTTCGCGAAATTATTGAGGGCAAGCGAATTGTCGTCGTTGATGATTCAATCGTGCGAGGAAACACACAACGCGCAATCGTTCGGATGCTTCGCGAGGCTGGTGCGCGCGAAATCCATGTTCGCATTTCTTCGCCACCCGTTAAGTGGCCATGTTTTTATGGAATAGACTTTGCAACGCGTGCTGAGTTAATAGCCAGCGGACTCGAAGTCGAAGAGATTCGACGTTCAATTGGCGCCGATTCACTTGGCTATGTTTCGCTAGCCGGTCTGATTGAATCGACCCAAATAGCCGAAAATTCGCTGTGTTCGGCCTGTTTCACGGGTACTTACCCCATACGAATTCCTGCCGATATGTCTGAAGGCAAGATGCGTCTTGAAATTACCGAAGTTCACGGCCACTAAATGAGCACCTATAAAAGCGCAGGAGTAGATATCGATGCAGGAGATCGCGCGGTAGAGCTTATGAAAGCTTCGATTGCTAAAGCAACGCGTTCAGAAGTAGTAGGTGGCATAGGCGGTTTTGCAGGACTCTTTGATGCAAGTGCGTTAAAAAATATGAAAAAGCCTTTGCTTGCCACATCCACTGACGGTGTTGGCACCAAGACCGAGATTGCTCGAGCGATGGATAAGTACGACACTATCGGTGAAGATTTAGTTGCAATGGTCGTTGATGATTTAGTTGTTTGCGGTGCCGAACCACTTTTTATGACCGACTATATTGCGGTAGGAAAAGTTATCCCAGAGCGTATCGCGCAAATTGTTGCTGGCATTGCACGCGGCTGTGAAAAAGCAAATACCGCACTTATTGGTGGAGAAACCGCCGAGCACCCTGGGCTACTAGAAGCCGATGAGTTTGATATTGCTGGAGCGGCTACGGGAGTTGTTGATGCCGATAGTCAACTTGGTGCACATTTGGTCAAAGTTGGCGATGTTTTAATTGCCATGCCATCAAGCGGTTTTCATGCAAATGGTTTTTCATTAGTGCGCCATATTATAAAAACTCAAAATCTCTCGCTCGATGCACATGTAAGTGAATATGGAAAAACTTCTGGCGAAGTTTTCCTGACTCCTACAGAGATTTATGCCCTCGATTGTTTGGCACTAATTAAATCGATGTCCGGTGCGATTCGTGGCTTTTCTCATATAACTGGTGGTGGCATCGCTGAAAATACGGCACGCGTTATTCCAGCGCATCTAAGTGCAGTCTTTGATCGCTCAACCTGGTCACTGCCAGTCGAGATGGAGTTCATGGCCAAGATCGGAGGAGTCACCCAATCAGATATGGAGCGAACCTGGAACTGCGGCATCGGCATGGTCGCCATAGTGGCCCCAGATTCAGCCGACTTAGCCCTGGCCTCCTTGGCCGCCCGAGGGATGAAAGCCTGGGTTGCGGGCACCGTTGAGCCGTCTGGTCATAATGAAATTAGCCGTTCATACTTAGCGTCTCAATTTAAGGGGTAAGTTGCATGGCAAGTAAGTCAAAGGCACCGCGCCAACGGCGGCCTACGAAGTACAAAAACGAGAAATTTTACCTGATTGCGATTCCCCTGCTTGCTCTTATTATAAAACTCATAACCATGGCGAACATTCCCAATGGTGGCTGGTTGGGCTCAGATGGCGAAAGCTGGTTGCTGGGCGCTGATGGACTTCTTAAGCAAGGATATTTTTCAGATGCGAGCGTACTTTCGTACATGCCAGCCGGTTATCCAATTCTGATTTGGCCAATTGCAAAAATCTCCATTTTGCACGCTATTTTGCTTCTTTCAATTGTGCAAAGCACTTTTTACGCATTTGCTAGTTATTACTTTGTAAAACAACTTCGTGATACAAAACTACGCCCGTATATATTTCT
>JAYTTL010000380.1:0-3315 GCA_043745325.1 Actinomycetes bacterium | reverse complement strand
AAATAACTTTGAAACATGTAATACTTCTTCTAATGCTGGTTTGGTAGTAATCGGGGCTCGGAAATTTCCGGGTCCCTTTTGCTTTCATCACCCCAGTCTGCTTGCTTCAAATTTATTTTCTCACTGTATTTCGCCCAGCGATGGATGTCTGGGGAAGCTTCCGGCTTATAGGGCGGTTCTTCTTCAATATTGAAGTTACTGCGAGTCACATAGAATTTGTGTAATACTTTGGTAACGGTGGTTTGGTAGTAATCGGGACTTGGTTAATTGCCAAGTCCCTTTTGCTTTTCCATACCATTAATTTATACACAAATTCTCTTTAGAAATAAAGCGGCTCGACATTTTTACATACCTTCACCTCCGTGTTGGAGGCGTGTTGTAATTGGCAGCCTGTCGATTTACCAAGTCAACGGAGCGGGTTCAAATCCCGTCGCCTCCACCACAGTCTTAGATAAGTGACTTCGATCTATTGGTAGTGATCAAAAGAAGTTATGAATCTGTGCATGGAAGGGCCTCGAGAAATCGAGGCCTTCTCCGTTTATTCAACCTCGTATTCGAAACCTGAGGCGATCCAGCTTATAGGGCGGTTCTTCTTCAACATAGGCGGGCCGAGGCTAAATCTCCGCTCACCTTCCTGCATTTTGTTTGTACAAGTTTTTACATAACCTGTCGCAGATTTGCCGATCTTTATGGGGGAGTCGATGGGCAAATATGGGCAGCTTTATGGGCAGAGGCAGTTCCTACCTACATTCCGAGATTAGCTTTCTGAACCTATCCGCAAAGTGTGACCGCGTGAAGTCCTTCTTAACTTCTTTAATAATACCCTTGGACTCATCAATTTCGTAAACCCTTATCGCTTTTACCTCATCGCATGTGCAGTTCCAATCTTGGCGTAATTAACTAAGTAGAGGACTGAATTTAGGTTTCGTGCAGCTTCCCTTAGCGCAATGAACTTTCTAGAGTTGCTATTCCAGTACCTGTTCGGATGGGATGTTCTAGGAGTCACATATTGGGCTTCGCCGCAAAGCAAGAATTCAAAAATTATGTAGCTTTTTTATGGGTGTTTTTGAAGGCGGTCAAAGTTGATGGCGTAAGTAGGTTCTCCATTTAGTAATTCTTTAACGAAGTGAAAACCGCTCTCGTCATCATGGCTCAGTGGTTTACTTTTGGAAAAGGGCTAAGAATCTCGCCTTTAATGGGCGAATTGTTGAAATCTGGATAGTAATTTAGGTAGAGAATGTAATTCACAGCTTTTGATGGGATTTCCGGCGCGAATTGATCAAAAATCGGACAATAAGTCAGCCCGAGGTCTTATTGTCTACCCCTGCCAACTTCCCAACTCCGGCTCCTCTCAGAGAATGAGGGGGTCGCTCGCGCTCAGAAGGTGGCTCAATATCTGGGACTTGGAAGTTTTAAGCTAGGTAATCGCCGCCACCTAGGAGGCAAGTCAAAGCTACTTCCTTGGATTGAGGACGAAGTCCAAGACGCACTTGGGCGGAAACCTCGCTCGCTCTTTGACGTCTTTGCGGGGACAGGCGTCGTTGGCTATCACATTGCCAAGTCAATTTTGAATCGCTCTTTACGCACTTGACATTCACGTGACCATGTCTTGTAACTCATTTTGTGAGGTTAACACGCTAATGCAATTGTCATGTGGCTTAAGGCGTCCAACCTAGGTCAGAGCTAATCAAACGAGTAAAGCATCCCTCGTGCCCCCTTTGCGCCCCCTAGCCCGATTGCATTGATATTTAAGCGTGGATCAAAAGAGCCAAGATTTACTTCGACCTGTAGGAAATAGTTTCTTTGGATTGCTAAATAATGGCGGGATAGTGGGAGCAACAATTCTCACATGTCCCGCCATTATTCTGCGTAAAGATTCGCTAACTTAGTTCCAAACTCTCATAGAACGAGAGACAAGAACAAGATTCAATTAGTACTCGCTGACTTTCTCACGTGGCGAGCCATGCCGATCGAGTTCACCAACACCCATGCAACGGTCGACATTGCCGCTGCTGCTGGTACTCCACCAATCGTGGCCACCAAAGAAATTAGCACTTCCATTGTGGCTAGAACTGTGAGCCAGAGCGAGATTTTCTTGCGCCACCCCAATCGTGCGATGAGTCCGGCGAGTGCTGCCAAACCAATCAACAGAGAAGTAGCTAGGTTTTCGGCAAGCATTGCAGTCGTACGCACAGACAGATCGGGGAACTTCTCGTGCGCCCCATAGGAAGTGACAATGGAAAGCCCAAATCCGATTGCCATTGCTGATGCCGTCACTAAGGCGCAACTTTGAGCGACTTTGGCGCCGAAAGGGAAGTGTACCGATAATAAATTTCCGAGCCAATAGGTATGGGTGATAAGTACGCCGACCAGGAGAAGTCCTACCCCGGAAGCGATCGAGATTGAAATGTAGCGATCTGCTATATGGGCCGCAAAATTTGAGTCTGTTGCTGTTTTGTTTTCAAAATCAACCACCGATAAATGGAGCAGCGGAATTGCAGCTACCCCAAATACAACTCCTGCGAGTATTCCAATACGATTTTCGTTCATTGTCTTCCCTATACCGCCGCTCCACTTGGATGAGAACAACTTCGGCACTGTAACAGGGTCCAACGTTGAAAACAATGACTTCGTGAATTTAAATGTCGCCTTGAAAATTGCTCGTCGCAATAAGTGGCTGACGAGTTTCGGAAGTGAGAAAGCTGGCGGGCAACTAACCGAAAAAGTACTCTCAGAGTTCAATTTTTCAATGGGGCCAGCACGAGAGAGAACTACTACGAAAAAAAGGGAGGCAACTTATGCCAAGCACAAGAAAGAGAGGGAAGAAGTACTACGCCCGTTGGTATCGCCCTGATGGTAGAAACGCAGAAAAGGGCGGATTTAATAATGCAAAATCTGCTCTCGACTTTGCTAAAGCTATGGAAGTTGACATAAAACGTAAGAAATACATTGATCCAATTGATTCCAACATAACCTTATTTGAATATATAGGCACAATTTGCCTTCATACATTAGATGTAGATGACCAAATAAAATTGGATATCAATATAAAATCTATAAACACATACTTCCTTATTTGGGGCAATATCCAATCCACCAGATAACCCCATCGACAATTAAAACTTGGCTAGCTCAATCGAATAATCTTGAGGATGCTGGGAAGAAACCATTGTCTGCGAAGTTCATTGAGAGCATTGCAAATCAGCTCGGTTCTATTCTGTGTGCTGCAGTTTCTGATAAATTTTTAGTTGACTCTCCAATGTCTCGCGTAAAGAGAAAGAAGGCATCCCATTTAAATCGTGTGGTTCCTTTGGA
>JAYTTL010000379.1:0-3320 GCA_043745325.1 Actinomycetes bacterium | reverse complement strand
CCGATGTTGAGCCAACCTCTCACCCATTACCGCTTCGCAATGTTTTTCGCCCCGATGTTGTGGTGCAATCACTTACTCCTGAAGAGGCACTCGCAAGCGCACCCGCGCAAGAGGATTCACGTTTTCGCGTTCCACAGATTCTTGGTGAAGAAGCGTGATTGATTTATCGGCACATGAAATGGCGCAAAAACTGCGCACGGGTGAAACGACAGCAGTTGCACTCACGCAGTTACATCTAGATCGCATCGCCGCAGTCGATGGGGATGTGCATGCGTTTCTCTATGTAGATACCGAAGGCGCACTAGCTCAAGCTGCCGCAGTTGATGCTAAACGAGAGGCCGGAGAAAAACTCTCTCCATTAGCCGGTGTTCCTCTTGCCCTTAAAGATGTCATGGTTCAAAAAGGCATACCGACAACGTGTGGGTCAAAGATTCTTCAAGGCTGGCGACCACCGTATGACTCAACAGTTGTTACAAATTTAAAAGATAACGGCATAGTCATCTTAGGCAAGACCAATATGGATGAGTTCGCCATGGGTTCATCTACTGAAAACTCAGCCTATGGTCCAACGCATAACCCTTGGGATTTAACGCGTATCCCTGGCGGCTCAGGTGGAGGATCTTCAGCGGCACTCGCCGCCTTTGAAGCACCACTTGCAATTGGAACCGATACCGGAGGATCGATTCGCCAACCCGCGGCCGTCACCGGAACCGTCGGTGTTAAACCGACCTATGGCGGCGTATCTCGCTTTGGTTTGATCGCATTTTCATCATCCCTTGATCAGGCCGGCCCATGCGCGCGCACGGTTTTAGATGCTGCGCTCTTACATGAGGCTATCGCCGGACACGATCCGAAAGATTCAACAAGTATTAATGCTCCCGTGCCACGTGTTGTCGAAGCGGCAAAATCTGGTGATGTTAAGGGAATGAAGGTTGGTGTCGTTAAAGAGCTCAATGGCGATGGGTATCAGAGTGGAGTTCGCACGCGCTTTGAAGAATCTCTCGAACTTCTCGCCGCTGCTGGCGCCGAAATTGTAGAAGTATCGGCGCCTAACTTTGAATACGCCCTTGCGGCCTATTATTTGATCGCACCATCTGAATGCTCCTCTAACTTAGCTCGCTTTGATGCGATGCGTTATGGCCTGCGCGTGGGCGATGTCGATGGCGCTTCAGCAGAATCGGTTATGAACTTAACGCGTGACGTTGGTTTCGGTCGAGAAGTTAAACGTCGAATTATCCTTGGAACCTACGCCCTGTCATCGGGTTATTACGATGCCTATTACGGCAGTGCTCAAAAAGTGCGCACACTTATTACTCAAGATTTTAAAAAGGCCTTTGAAAAATGCGATGTCATGGTCTCACCGACATGTCCAACAACGGCCTTTAAAATCGGTGAGAAATCCAATGACCCCATCGCCATGTATTTAAATGACATTGCAACGATTCCCGTTAATATGGCGGGAATTGGTGGAATGTCGCTTCCATCTGGCCTAGCCCCAGAAGATGGTCTACCCGTAGGCTTTCAAATCATGGCACCTGCTATGGCCGATGAGCGCATGTATTTAGTTGGCGCCGCCCTTGAAGCCGCTCTTTTGACAAAGTGGGGCGCACCATTGCTTTCAAAAATTCCAGCGTTGGCAGGCAAATAAATGGCGTTGACATACGATGATGTGATCGCCAGATACGAACCCGTTCTTGGACTTGAAGTTCATGTTGAGTTAAATACGCTTTCTAAGATGTTTTGTGCTTGCAGCACCATATTTGGCGCCGAGCCAAACACTCAAACCTGCCCCGTCTGTTTAGCGCTACCCGGTGCCTTGCCAACGGTAAATGAAAAGGCGATTGAATCTACGATAAAGATAGGCCTTGCCCTTAACTGTTCTATTGCGCCTTTTTCTCGCTTTGCGCGCAAGAATTATTTTTATCCTGACATGCCAAAAAACTTCCAAATCTCTCAGTATGACGAGCCAATCTGCGTCAATGGATATGTTGATGTTGAAATCGAAACTGATGAAGGTGCAAAAGCGTTTCGAATTGAAATTGAACGCGTACATATGGAAGAAGACACGGGCAAGTCACTTCACGTAGGTGGTGCAACAGGACGTATTCACGGCGCTGAATACTCACTTCTTGATTACAACCGTGCAGGTATTCCCCTCGTTGAAATTGTTACCAAGATTGTTCCTGATACTGGAAAATATGCACCAGAGGTGGCAAAGGCATATGTCGCAGAGCTTCGCGATATTTTGCGATCTTTAAATGTTAGTGATGTAAAAATGGAGCAGGGCTCACTTCGTTGTGATGCAAACGTATCGCTTCGTTTAATCGGGGCCCAAACTCTTGGAACACGAAGTGAGACTAAAAACGTTAACTCGCTTCGCTCGGTTGAGCGCGCAGTTCGCGGAGAAATGATTCGCCATGCCGAACTTTTAAATAGAGGGGAGCGCGTGGTACAAGAGACGCGCCACTTCCAAGAGGAGTCAGGCCTGACACGTTCGGGGCGCTCTAAAGAGCAGGCCGAGGATTATCGCTATTTTCCCGAGCCAGACTTAGTTCCAGTTGCACCTGATGCTGCATGGATTGAGACACTTCGTGCGGGGTTGCCTGAGCGACCATCGATTCACCGCAATCGTTTACAAACTGCTTGGGCGGTACCTGATAAAGAAATGTCGGCGATGATTAATGCCGATGTTTTAGATCTCGTTGAAGCCACTGTTAACGCAGGGGCCGATCCAACGAAGGCACGCAGTTGGTGGCTCGGTGAGATTTCCCGAATAGCAAATGAAAAAGCGGTTGCGATTGCAGATTTAGCAATTACTCCAACGGATGTTGCAGAGATTGTGGCACTCGTTAACAAAGGCGAACTCACCGATAAGTTAGCGCGTCAAGTAATCGAGGGCGTTATCGCTGGAGAAGGAAGACCTGCTTTGGTCATCGCATCGCGCGGGATTAAAGTTGTGAGCGATGATGGCGCGTTGATGGCGGCGATTGAAAAAGTCTGCGCCGAGCAACCAGAAACGGCGCAAAAGATTCGCGATGGCCATCTGCCAGCAGCTGGTGCCCTCATTGGTGCGGTCATGAAAGAGACAAAGGGCCAAGCAGATGCTGCTCGCGTACGAGAGCTTCTACTTGGCCACTTATCTCAAGGCTAATTAGATTTGAATCAGATCAAGTTAGTGAACTAATACCTCTTCGTGCACAACAACGGCCTCTTTGCCGATGTTAATAAAGAAGAACAAGACTATCGCTCCAATAAATAGCAGCCCTGCGCTGAATTTAAATGCAACAGTAAATCCATGCGTCATGGCAAATGCCTGAGCT
>JAYTTL010000378.1:0-3367 GCA_043745325.1 Actinomycetes bacterium | reverse complement strand
TTTATTTTTTGGCTGGCTGAGTGATAAGGTAGGGAGAAAATGGATAATGTTGACAGGGATGTTGCTGGGGGTAATTTTTTACAGGCCGATATTTTCTTACCTTGATAAAAATGCGCAACCGTACGGTAATAACCGGTTTGAAAATTATAAACCCGATGCCTTTAATTCTTCAATAGAAAAAACTGGCGACACGGTAAGGATGAGAAAAGAATTTGGTTTTTATGGCACTGGTGTTAAATACAATCTCCAATCTTACGATACTGTATATAAGTACAACTTAAAGCCCGTAGCACATTCTAAAAAAGTAATGGTTGATAAAGTGCTTGGATTTAGAACGTTTGTTACTTATATCTTCCTCGTTTGGGTAATGATCATTTTTGTAACCTCTAGAAAACCGGCCCTTCGAAGAAGTGATGCGTATTGCCGCCGCGCTTGCTGCCCAGTGCGAAATCATCATTACCAGACGAGGTGGCAAGGGTACATTATCACTCGACGCCATCGACAGCCCTAAAATAGCGACGGAAGTTCTGCGGGATGCCGTCGGTGCCAACCCATGGATACTCTGGGTCGAAGACATGGTCAATTTTGGGGAAATGACTAGACAACAGGCTCTTACCCAGCGCAATATCATGCGGGCTCTAGAGCGTAAGCTTAAGAGCGCGGGATTGAAGGATGCTAAATTTCCCCATACGCTGGAGACATCATGAAAAAAGATGAAATATTACTAATTTGCATCGTAGGTGGCATGGTGGCGGTGGCCTGGATTGCAGTTGCGAAGACGGTCTGGGAACTAATTATTAATAATTATTGACAAAATACTCCCGAAATGATAATATTATTATTATTGAAAAATGGGAGATGAACATGAGCCGCAAGATAACAACTAAAAAGCTGTCCGAGGGCCGCTATCGCGTTTACTGCGACAATGCAGAAACACGACTTATTATCGAAAAAGGCGAACCCCCAAAGTACCGTCAAATCCAAAACTGGAGCATCCTTCTTGAACATCCAGACGGTGCCATAAACCCTCTTACTGACGATCAGCGTGGTCTAGACGGCGCGAAATCAACTGTTGCCAACATAATTAACGGGTGTCAATGATCGGACGGGGGGCAGGATTTAGGAATCCGCCCCGTTTAATTTTAAAGAAAATACTTGCGCCCGTTTCTGAATTTGTGTATATTTACTTTGATAGAAAAACGCGAAAGAGGAGAAAGATCATGGGTACCCGTCATCTCGTCGCAGTCCAGAAGAACAACGAATACCGCGTTGCACAGTACGGCCAATGGGACGGTTATCCCTCTGGTCAAGGTCTGACAGTTCTAGAGTTTTTGCGCTCCGTAGACCTCAAACATTTTGGCTTGAAGGTTCAGTCGGCCCAGTGGATCGATGAAGACCAACTCCTTCAACTTTGGGAGACAGCCGGTGCGCCCAAGGGGTCCGCGTTTGTACCTATGCCCGTTTCGGATAAATTTAACGAGCTGTACCCCCACCTACATCGTAACTGTGGGGCTGAAGTGCTGGAATATGTTCTGGGCGCGCCCCAGGGTATCCAACTGACCAACTCGATTGATTTTGCCGAAGATGCTTTGTTTTGTGAATGGGCGTATGTTATTGATCTCGACAACAAGAAACTGGAAGTCTATTCTGGTACCGGCGAAGATAACGAGCGGTTTCCTCGCCTCAAATTGCATCGTTCTTGGAAGTTATCGGCCCTGCCGGACGACAAAGACTTTTTAAAGGAACTAGACGGATGAAAAAGCGTAAAAAAATTAAAATTAAAAAGCCTGTTCAAAAAGAACAAGTATTGTTTGTCGGTTTTATCACCAAAGGCGAAACGACCAACGAACCCGAAGTCAAGAAACCTTCCGATCAACTAGAACTGTATAAATAGGCCATGGATAACAACCCGATCATCGCAGTCAATTATGTGATAGATGGCAAACCTCAGGTCTACCATACCGATGGTAAGACTCTGAGGGGGCCGTCCGCGCCCGAGACAGGCGATATTTTTCCTCTCGAAATGGGATTTAATCTCGGCATCAGCTATCTGACTATGATTAACCCTGATCATGTTGGTAACGTTTTTTACCAGCCGATCATTATTCACAAATTCTCATGTCTGAAAGACCTCAAGGAAGGTATCGCGGATTTTATTCTCGAATTTCGTGATATGTATCAGTCTGTGATCCAATCAGTCCCGTTTGCTAAGGTCGATCCCCTCTATTCGGCGTTTCATTTTACTTACCCGACCATCCAAGACCTGGAGAAAATTATATGACATACGCCTTGGTTCTCATAGTTATGACGTATCAAGGGGGATTGGCGCTGACAACGTTTCAGGGTTATCCTGATCTCGTGACTTGTAACCTCGCCCGAGAAGAATTTAAAATCCAAGCCACGGAATTCAACGCCGCTGTCATTGGTAACGCCCGATACGGTGCCCACACGCTTTGTATCTCTGTCCCACCCAAAGGAAAATAATGCAGACCAAGTTAGTTAGTTTTAATAATGATATTATCAATCTTCGAAAAATTTGTTACGAAACATACAACTACGGGGGGCAG
The DNA here is from genome assembly GCA_043745325.1 of Actinomycetes bacterium. GTDB lineage: Bacteria > Actinomycetota > Actinomycetes > Nanopelagicales > Nanopelagicaceae > Planktophila. The sequence continues at coordinate 800 of JAYTTL010000378.1, read as the reverse complement.
GAAATCATCGACTATGATGTTTCTCGGACCATTCATATTTCTTGTTATGATGAAAAAAATGTTCTGGTTGGATGCGCCCGTATGGTCGAGGGGCCGTATCTGCCGTTTGATCGAGTCTATAAAACCGAACGTGTGGTCAAAAAGTCCGACATCGAGGTCGGTCGAGTTTGTATCGACCCTCGGATTCACCCCGTTCAAAAATTCAAAATTCTGAGTGCCATGGTCAAGCGAGCCATTGCCGTTTGTATTTTAAAAAACTGCCATACCCTCTATGCGGGCGCGACCTCTACCAACAAAATTTTGTACGGCAAACTGGTTGGCTTTAAAGAAATCGCGGGACCGTCTGCCTATTATCCGGCAACCGAGGGCATTTATCTTTTGGCTCTTGAATTTGCGAAAGAATATGCCAGCCGCAAGCGCGGCATTTTCAACCTCGATGTTGGTTTTCTGGGTCATACCAGTCATCAACTTGGTCTTCGCGCACCCTTGGCTGTTTTGGCGGCAGAAGCCGAACCAGAACTTGCCGTGGTCTTCCCCAAAACAGGCAAAATAAAAACCAGAAAAGCTAGTTTAAATAACCCCGAAAAAGGAGCTAACTAATGCGCGAAATTAAGTGGTGAGCATAAACATTTGATTGACGAGAATGTATAAATATGTGTACGATGAATATCTGAATCGGGGACACGGTCTTGCATACTCCGATTTGGGTAGCGGCGGGGAGTATAGCTCCACCTTAGTCCCCGCCGCTTCATCCTTCTTTGCCTTTTTAGGGAAGAAACCGTCTACTCGCTTGTTAAAAA
>JAYTTL010000377.1:0-12615 GCA_043745325.1 Actinomycetes bacterium | reverse complement strand
TATTGTTGATATTGCAATGGTGAGCGATTTGGCGCATAAAGTGGGTGCCACAGTAATCGTCGACAACGTAATGGCATCTCCAGTCCTTCAAAAACCTTTGCAACTCGGTGCTGATGTTGTTATGTATTCGGCGACAAAACATATTGATGGGCAAGGACGAGTCCTAGCCGGCGCGATCCTCGGTTCATCTTCCTATATTCATGAAAAATTAATGCCATTTACTCGACACAGCGGACCATCACTGAGCCCCTTCAATGCGTGGGTGTTGGTTAAATCCCTCGAAACAATGCATTTGCGCGTCGAACGAATGGTGGCAAATGCCCAGTTGATTGCCGAATATCTAGAGACCCGCTCTGAAATTAAAGCAGTCCGCTTTCCAGGCCTTAAATCCCATCCCGATTACGAGCTTGCAAAAAAGCAGATGAGTGGTGGCGGAACCACAATTGGAATTGAATTTGTTGGCGATCAAAGTGTTGTCTTTAGCTTTATGAATCGATTGCGAATTATAGATATCTCTAACAATTTAGGTGATAGCAAATCACTCATCACTCATCCTGCAACATCTACGCACCGACGTTTGACTCCGGAAGTTCAAGCTGAAATGGGTATCACGCCTTCAGTTTTGCGCTTATCGGTTGGACTCGAGCATTCCAGTGACTTGATAAAAGATTTGGATCAAGCGCTCAACTGAGCAGCAACAAGTACCACAGAAAGAAGACTTAAATAAGTAATTGACCAATGAAAGATCCTTCCTGCGGTTTTCCCATAATCGGGAGAGCCCTCCTTAAGAAAAATGAGTTCCCGAGCAAAGACCAGACCCAAAAGGAGGGTGACGACAAGCGACCAGATTGGCAACGCTGCCGCAAGATTTAACCATATTGACGATGCAATCATCAAAATCGTGTGAAACCACATCGCGCGATGCACGCGAGTTTTCGTCGCAACGACTGGAAGCATTGGGATTCCAGCGGCTAAATAGTCATCTTTGTATCTAATTGCTAGCGCCCAAAAGTGTGGAGGAGTCCAAAAGAAAATCACCATGAAGAATGCCAGAGCCGTCAATGAGAGTGAGTTTGTAACTGCTGCCCAGCCGATAAGGACGGGCATACACCCCGCTGCACCTCCCCAAACAATATTTTGGGATGATCGTCGCTTTAGCCCGATCGTATACACCACTACATAAAAAGTAATCGCAAGAAATGCAAGAGATGTTGCCAGAGGAGTTGTAAAAATCCAGAAAATAATAAGAGATAAAATCCCAATTAAGGTCGCAAATATTATTGCATTTTTTTTGCTAATGACTCCCGTTGCAGTTGGGCGCTTTGACGTGCGCGCCATTAATTTATCGCTTTCACATTCAATCGCCATATTGAAAGCATTCGCACTTCCAGCAGAAAGTGCGCCTGCAAAAATAGTTATGGCCACCAGCAAGAAAGAGGGCAGACCCTTCGCCGCTAAAATCATGGCTGGCAAAGTAGTAACTAGAAGGAGTTCAACGACTCTCAACTTCATCAACTCTAGGTAGTCTCGCATAATGCTCATCACCGTCCAAGATTACACATCATGTTACCCGTGGATTCACAGAGCCTTCACAGAGAGAATCGTTATTTTCTCGCTAACGAAAGGAGCTTCCCATGAAGCCCGTACAGAAGCCCGAATGGATAGCACTAGCCGATTGCGATAAATTAAAGACTCCTCGTCACATATCGAGAGGTTTACCGATACTAGCAATTGCAATAACTGCAGCAATCATTGGAGCTGGAAGTATTTTTGCTCAGCCCCAAGAGTTATCTGTGGCAAACGCCGATCCTGTTTCGGTTGCAACAACTCAAAACTCATCGCAGGTTGAATCATCGGATTCCGATGTGTCAGGCGATGTGTCGGACACAACAAGGCTTGCCGCGGATCAAGACATGGCATCTTTGCCTACGAAAAGCCAGAGCGATGATGGCGCCGATGACGAGAGCATGGACGACAATGGTGTTAGCGACAATAATTCTGACGACGAAGGTACTGACGACAATGGCGCTGATGACGAAGGTATCGACGACTGATTCCTAAGCATTACAGTTAGAAGATGCGTCGCGCTTTCACAATTTTTCTACTAATAACATCACTCTGTGCGATCTCTTTACCTGCATAGAGTGCTGTTATTTCAAGTGAAACAAAGATGTCTCTAGTAAAAACAATTACTGGATCAATTTCCCCGAAATCGGTACGCTAATCTGGGACTGGTCTAGTTAGCGCTCATAACATGATGTTCAACCACAGCGTAACAATCTATAACACAGAAACTTTTGAGCTCATTAAGACGGTTTCTGACTCGGTGAAACTATCTAAGTTCGGCTATTCAAAGTACTCATCCATATTCAGGGGAGCACCTGTTGAAGGTTCATTCTCTCCTGACGGAAAATATTTATATGTTACGAACTACGCAATGTACGGCAGAGAGTTCAACCGAGAAGGTCACGATACGTGCTCTCCAGCTTCTCATTACGATACGAGCTTTCTCTACCGAATTAATTTGGAAAGTTACGACATCGATTCTATTTATCCCGTTGGCTCGGTTCCAAAAGTAGTCGAGGTTACGCCTGACAACAAATATGTTCTTGTTTCTAACTGGTGTTCTTATGACTTAAAGGTAATTTCAATCGAAGACCAAAAGACGATTAAAACGATTAAAATCGGCCGTTACCCCAGAGGAATTGCTATCAGTAGTGATAGTAAGACCGCATATGTCGCTGAAATGGGGGGGTCTCGCATACACGTCATCAATTTAGAAGACTTCTCGGTTTCCTACATTCCCATCGGCGCTAATCCGCGCGCAATTGTTCTCTCCCCCGATAACTCCATGATGTACGTGACCATGAATCTTTCAGGCAAGGTCGCATCTTGGAATTTGTTGGAATACAAAGCTGGCAAATCAGTCGCAACCGGGAAAGCGGCACGATCATTAGCAATTTCAAGTGATGGCATTGCACTATTTGTTGTTAACTTTTCAAGCGGTACGGTTTCAAAGTTGCGCACCCGTGATATGAAAATTTTGCAAAATATTAAAGTTTGCAATGAGCCAATTGGCATTACTTTTGACACACAAACACAACGAACTTGGGTAGCTTGTTATGGTGGATCTATCAAGGTTTTTGATAACAAGTAGTTAAGGTTGCGGAACGGCCTCTGATATTTCTGCCTTCACATTTGGTACGGCAATCCGCCCAAGTATGCGGTCAATGGCTGCTCGGGCTCTGTTTTCAGCGCGAGATCCATGTGGAATCTCATCTGCTAACGTAACGAAAACGTACTCTCGATCTCCGGATTCCACATAACCGGCCAAAGTGACCGTGCCGTTCAATGTACCGGTTTTTGCATGCACGAGCCCGATGGCATTCGGAGCAGTGGTGATAAATCGATCTTTTAGAGTTCCCGAGACTCCACCAACCGGCAGGGCGTTATACAGTAAGGCAAACTTTTCCTCCATTCGAGTTCTTAATAGAAGCTGACCGATAATCTGTGCAGTAACTCGATTTTTCTTTGACAATCCACTCGCATCGGCAATAACCAATTTTGAAGAATCAATATTTAAGCGATTTAAAAGTTCCTTATAAGTTGTTGCTACTCCCTGATCATTTAATCCATGCCCGGCAGCCTTTGATGCTAAGCGGGCTAATCGTTCGGCCAATAAGTTATCACTCCATAAAAGTGTGAATTTAAGGATTTCTGAAATTGAAGGGGAGGTTGAAGTCAGAATCCGTTCTCCTTCTACGGATGCGAGAACACCAGAACCCACCGAATTCATAGTCGGCCTAAAGCCTCGTTTTGCCCAAAAAGCTTTTAAGTTTGCGACATCTTGTGAATATAATCCAAAATACTGAACTTTAATATTTCGTAGCGAACCATGGTTTGCCGCTTTTAACATACTCATTGAATTGAAGGCCAACCGAGGTAAAGAAGTTCGCTGCATTTTCTTAGCAACGGCATCATTAGAGCTTAACCATGGATCAAATGAACCCTGAATTACAAGCGATTTTGGTTCAATTCCAAGAAATATATTAGTTTCAAAACTACTATTTGGATTTAAATATTCGAGAGTTGCGACCCCTGAAAGTATCTTCATAATTGATGCCGGCTTACGTTGAGAATTTGCATTTCTTTTGTAAACAACTTTGCCAGTGCTTCCATCAATTAATATCATGGCGGGATTGGAAAGAGCTGGTGATTTCAATAGTTCGTCAAATACTGAAGGAATTGATGCGACAGAGAGCGCGGCCCTTGCTGGGACAACACTTAAAACGGTTGCGAGAGCAAGAAAAATATAAGTTAATTTGTGGCGCATGAACCGATCAGATCCAGAGTAGCGCGATAAGAATATTGGTGAGCGTTAAACCAATTAAGACCAGCCAGGTGCTTTTTGTGAGGGATGTTTTCTTAACATTACGATAACTAATTATCAGGATAGTTACTAATATAAGAAGTTTTATCGCATACTTCGAGTAGTTAATTGTCTCATCGGGGTTAAGCGTTGAAAACATTCCCATTAAAGCTAATCCAGCAACTAGGGCGGTTAAGCCGGCATGCACAATACCTGGGTTCAATTTTCGAGGATTCTTATTCCACTGCAGTACTAACAGCAAAAGAATTGCTACAACACTGAGAATGTGAATGATAAGAAGGCCCGTATTGATTGTAGTCATACAATCAGTTTAGAGTGCCCGTATGTCTTCTCCAACAACCCCAGCCGCAATTGGTCCTGGAGAGTTTTTCCCAGTAATTGGGGTTGGACCGCACGAATATCCTTGGCCAGAAGGCAATCAGTACGATTCTGAGTTATTGCTGAATGGTGATCGCAGAAATGTCTTAGATCATTATCGGTATTGGAGCGTAGCGGCAATTGTTTCTGATTTAGATACAAAGCGACACACAATGCAAATCGCAATTGAAAACTGGCAGCATGATTTGAACATTGGTTCAGTTGTTCGTACGGCAAACGCATTTAATGTCGCAGGCGTACACATCGTTGGCAAACGTGACTGGAACAAACGAGGCGCAATGGTGACCGATCGCTATTTAGCAATTCATCATCACTCCACAATCGAAGAGTTCGCAAATTGGTGCAAAGTAAACGATTTGCCAATTATCGGTATTGACAATGTTCCTGGATCAAAACAGTTGGAAAGCGCACTTCTGCCTGAGAGTTGTGTACTCTTATTTGGGCAAGAGGGGGCTGGGATGTCTGATGAGGGTATTGCCGCTTGTGAAGTTCTATATGAGATTAATCAATATGGCTCTACGCGTTCAATGAACGCATCGGCAGCCGGAGCAATCGCGATGTACCACTGGGCATTGCAGCATTTACCGAAATGATGAAATCATGGTTAACGCGTAACTTATTTCTCTTGACTCTAGTCTCGCTTGCCCAAGATGCCGCTAGCGAACTCTTGTATCCACTCTTGCCAATATTGTTGACCGGTGTTATCGGGGCTGCACCTCTAGCTCTTGGGCTCATTGAAGGATGCGCTGAAGCCGCGGCCGGTTTTACTAAATTAATTAGCGGACGATCAAGTGATCGTTTAGGTCGTAAACCCTTTGTTATCTCAGGTTATTCATTGGCCGGTGTTGGTAAAGCACTCGTGGTTGTTGCAACTAGTTGGCCACTAGTTTTCTTAGGCCGCGTTACCGATCGTATTGGAAAAGGATTGCGAAGTGCCCCGCGAGATGCGCTTATTTCTGACTCGGTCGATAAAGCACATTTAGGTCGTGCATTTGGTTTCCACCGAACGGGTGACAACATTGGGGCGGTCATTGGGCCTGGAATTGCGCTGATTGGCTTAGCAATGCTCGATGGAGATGTACGTGCAGTAGCCAGATGGGCACTTATCCCCGCGATTATTTCAGGCTTATTAACTCTTTTAATCAAGGATAATTTTGTTAGAGCTCCAAAAGTTAAGGTGGAGAAAAAACCACATCCGCAACTCCCGCCGACCTTAAAGCGTGCTATCGCGATTTTAGTTTTGATTCAATTAACAAATATTCCTGATGTCCTTTTGTTACTACGCCTGCACGACATTGGTTTTTCTACTCAGGGAGTTGTGCTCTCTTATATGCTTTTTAGCGGCGTAACCGTTCTGGCAGCTTTTCCGGGCGGCTATATCGCCGATAAGTTCTCCCCCCGTATTGTCTATGCCGTTGGTTTGGTTGCCTTTGCAATTGCATATGCAACGTTAGGGTTAACTCAAAATCACACGCTCGCAATTATTGCTCTTGCCCTTTATGGTTTGTTTCCAGCACTTACCGATGGCGTAGGAAAAGCGTGGATTGCAGGTTTAAGTGAGACTAATCATCGTGGCCGAGCTCAAGGAGTTTACCAAGCTTCAATGAACTTCGCCGTACTCGGTGCTGGAATTTGGGGTGGTGCTATGTGGAGTAAGAGTGATATTCAGTGGCCTCTAATTTTTGCTGCAGTTGGGGCGATTATTGGCGCATTATTTCTTGCAACAAGCCAACTACGGCGCGTTCAATCATAATTAAAGTCTCTTCGTAAGCTTCGACAGATTGATTGTAGGGATCCGGAATTTCTAAATCCAAAAACTGCGCTGATGTCGGATTGATTAAAGCAAGTGATGGATCAAAACTTCGCAAGTAAAAAACCTTTTTACGGGAATCGTCGTCTATTGCCAAATTAATGACGTTATTAAAATTGCTCGAATCCATAACTAAGATCAAGTCAGTAGTAAAAAAATCACTTGATTGAAACTGTCGTGCGACATGAGAGTGTTGATAACCCGCCGCCTCCCACACCTTTTGAGAAGTGGTATGAGCATTTTGGCCAACGTGCCATGGACCAGTACCTGAACTATCAACAATTATCTTCGGAGAGTTCCAATCCGCGGTTCGGTTAGAAAGAACTGCTGCGGCCATGGGTGATCGACAAATATTGCCCATACAGACCATCGTGATTCGAATCTCGGGTAGGGATTTTAAACGTTGAATCAAGCCTCAGGCTCAACTTCTAACGCCTCTTGTACCGACTTCAAACGGCGTTCAATCTCATCGGCCTCTTCGATGCGACCCTGCATCCGAACGATTTTTGCAATGCGGGATTCTACGTCGATGATGAACTCAAAATCCTTAGGTTCATCCTCGCTAACAACCGAGAGGACCTGCTCAAGAGTTGCAAGGCCATCATCGAATTTTTCAAGCAAAATTTGAGCTTTACCTAACTCAAAGAGTGCAAATGTTTCGCGGCGGTGGTCGTGCCCCGTTTCAAATACATCAATTGCCCTTCGAGCGGTCTCTAGTGCGAGCTCACCTTGATTTAATTCAATGAGACATGAGGCTATTTTTTGATCACACCGTGCAACATGGATAACTTCCTTATTTCGTTTAAAAAGTATTCGAGCTTCCTTAAATGAATCGATGGCTTTTTCAAAGTTTTTTAACTCGCGCTCGGCGCAACCAATTAAATGGAGATCATTCGCGGCACCAATTTCATTGCCATCGACAAGATGCTCCTGTGCACACTCACCCATTGTGAGTACTACTTTGTCGAACTGCTTAGATGTGTACCACCATTCGCCCAAGGTGCAGGCGAGTTCAAGAGCAATTGGCGATTTGTTCTCGCGTAAAATCTCAACGGCTTTGCTCATTGCGTTCGCAGCTTCATCCATGCGCTTTAACTGATTGAGGTTGTAACCAATCGCCGAATACGCCTGAGCCAAACCTTCGCTTGGTGCACTAGCGCCAAGCGTTGAGTAAATATCGCGCGCGGTTTCAGCAAGTGCTAAAGCCTCGTCATATTGGCCGCGAGCATAGATTCGAGCGCTAAGTTCGTAATACGTGCTGGCACGTTCTTCGCCATCCACTTCTGGAATTCGATCCCAGAGCATCTCCTCTGTGATGATTTCTTCCATGTCATCGTCATCGCTCACGCAGTCCACCTCTCCGCTGCACACTCTTTACACGACTCTATACGCAAATACTTAAGAACGAGTGGGAATATCAATTTGAGCCACCCTCCACTTTCCCAACAGAGGTCGTTTGGATGCTTTCAAAATCGCCGATGTGACAAGACGCAACTGAGTCTGTGTTTGCGCATCAAAGCGATGACCCCATGGGCAGTGGTCGATGAGGCCACATACCCAGCCATTTGTGCCGATATTTACTACTCCGGCACCACTGGGGGCTGAGTAATAGGTGCTCATAGCTACAAAGCCTTTCTCGGTAGGGCTAATTGATGCCCGGGCTAGAATTTCAACACCCGGGCCTTTAGTGCCCATTGCCGTGTCGGCTTCGTAGCCATAAATACCTTTTATAACTGTATTTTTTCCTAATACATTAAATGGCCACTTATCTACCGCTTGAACTTCCAGATCCTTATGAATACCCAATGCGAAAAATTGTGAACCTATAATCAGCGATTCTGGCATACCCAAATCCCTAAACGGATTTCGCCCATTGAGCGTTCGTTCTGCAAGAACTGTTTGTGCATACGACGTATTTCCGCCAAGGATAATTAAATTTATCCCCGCGTCAATTGAATTTTGAATTTTGGTGCGCATCGAGTCTGTCCAATACTCACTATGGCCACCAAAAACTATGGATGCCGAAGTAATTGTGGGGCGACTATCTAAATCAATATCGGTTAAGTAATTAGTATCAAGTCCCAACTGTTCAATCATTGAAACGAGGGGTTGCTCCATATATCTAAACTGACCTGCACCGTCGCCGTCGTATGGCCTATTAAAGATAACTGAGGTTGCACGTGTATCACGGCTTCCGCCGGCTCCTTTATAAAGGGATGAACCGCCCCACTGGTTATAAGCCTGCCAAGTCATAACGGAAGAAATAAAAGTAATATCACTCTTGTGCATCTTTGAACGCACGACAATTGGAACAAAGCTCGAGGTCCGCCCTTTTGATGTCAATTTAATGAGATACTCACCTGGAGGTGTTTTTAAAGTAGGAGTAAAACTTCTCGCCGATTTTATTGTCATAACGTGGCGAGCGCCCGCGCCTTGGTAATATCCGATTCGATAAACTGAAATATCGGCGCTTTGTGCACCAACAATTGTAAGTTTAGTTTTTTCACCACACGCGACACTGGTGGCATCGAAGTAGCCTTCAACTCGGGGTTGGATTGTTCTCCGTGAAAAGTCAGCACTAAATCGCATCGGCACGCCATCGGCCCAATTTCCGGCTCCGGGTTTGGCATTCTCACGCCCGACCCAGCCAGAGCTCTCATCCCAGCCGCACGGTTGAGCCATCGCTTGTGGTGCCCCTAATAAGCTAGTAATCAGGCTCAGCGCCAACACAATTTTCATGAGGCCACTCTAGGTTGATTTCACATAGACAGATTTGGGGGGCTGCCTTAGGCTTTCTACTTGCAAACGATTTGCATCTAGAGCGGAGTGGGTATGAATATCGTTGTAAATCCCGCTCCAAGCCTTCGTGAGCGCTTAAGTCCCGGCGAGTGGCGCCGAATGGGCGCGATGTTTGGCGTCATTCTCTTCTTACACGTTGCCGGTGCGCTATTGATGTGGAAGGCAACGACCGGTAATTACATTCTAAGTGATGGATCTCTATTTGGCTGGGGAACGGCCGCACTTGCATACACATTAGGCATGCGTCATGCCTTCGATGCCGATCACATTAGCGCAATCGATAACACAACAAGAAAGTTAATGTCTGAGGGCCAACGTCCATTGGCTGTTGGTTTTTTCTTCTCACTTGGGCACTCATCTGTTGTTTTTGTTCTTGCCATGATTCTCAACTTCGGAATTAAAGCCCTTGGCTCGCAACTCAAAGATGACCAATCGACTCTACATCATTACACCGGCCTGATTGGTACCTCTATTAGTGGAGTTTTCTTGATGCTAATTGCAATTTTGAACTTAATTATTTTACTTTCGATTGTTAATGTTTTTATCAAAATGCGTCAAGGTGCATATAACGAGGATGAGCTAGAAAAACACCTTAACTCACGTGGATTGCTTATGCGTTTTTTCGGGCCAATTGCCCGTCGAATTGATGCGTCTTGGAAAATGTACCCTCTGGGCATCTTGTTCGGTTTGGGGTTTGATACAGCAACCGAGATTGGCTTACTTGTTCTTGCGGGTTCTTCCGTCATCGCAGGCCTACCTTGGTGGGCGATAATTTCATTGCCACTTTTTTTTGCAGGTGGAATGAGTTTACTGGACACAATCGATGGATCATTTATGAACTTTGCCTACGGCTGGGCATTTTCAAAACCGGTTCGCAAGGTGTACTACAACATTATTATCACTGGGCTATCTGTTGCCGTCGCATTCTTTGTTGGTGGCTTAGAACTCTGCCAAGTCTTTGCTCGACAGTTAAATCTCAGCGGAGGCTTTTGGAATTACGCTTTGGCCTTTGATTTAAATAGTGCTGGCTATTTCATCGTTGGTGCATTTGTCATTGTTTGGAGTGTGGCCTTGCTGCTTTGGAAGTACGGCAATATTGAAGAGCGTTGGCATGATAAAGCCCATGCGGCTCAACTAGCACGAGGAGAACAAAGCAATCACGCTGCGGCCGGCATAGACCTTGGGCCAATTAAAGATGGCTTTAAGATCGATTAAATATCTTTATCCGATGTTGTCCAATCGCTGCGCCTAGCAAAACAATCACCGCACCCGCAGGTTCATACCAAAAAATATTTTCACCAAGAAAAATAATCCCGAGAATTACTGCGACAACCGGGGTCACATATGTGACGGTACTTGCCACTGCACTTCCAGCAGCCTCCATTATTTTAAAGTTCCAGATATAAGCAAATCCACTTCCGAATACGCCGAGCGCAATCATGGCCAAAACTGGGCCAGGACGGTACCCGTCTTTTGCAATTCCATCGATTAAGAAGAACGGTAAAAGAGTAAGTGCACCGACGCTGACTTGGACCGCGGCAAGAGCTTCAGGTTGGAGTTTTTTTGGTAAAACGAATTTTCGAGCGTAGGGAAATGAAAAACCGTAACAGGCAACAGCAAGCAAAAGTGCAAGTACTGCTCCAATTGGATTATCCCCGAGACCTTGCCAAGCACCCAGCACAGTTAGAACTCCAATAAAACCAAGTAATAAACCAAATACCTGATAGTTCTTTGGTTTTTCTTCTCGAAAGATGATCATGATTGCAAGTAAGGTCATTAAGGGGGTTACCGCATTAATTATTCCTGCCAGTATTGATGTAACTTCAGTTTCGGCCACGGCAAATAACACTCCGGGAATAACATTTAAGAGAAGAGAGATGACCCAAAGGTGCAGCCAGATTTTCTTTTCCGTTGGAAGTTTGATCTTTTTCAAGCGCGCCCAGAAAACAAGTGTGAGTGCCCCCAGTGATACCCGTCCAAAGGCCACGCCAATCGGAGTTAAAAACTCAAGACCTAACTTTATAAAGATAAAGGAAGCGCCCCATACGGCGCCTAAGGCGACATAGAGAACGCCCCAGGACTTCTTCTCACTACCCACGACGTGAAGATACATGGATGTAGGCACAATTTTGTTGGTAAGGATGATCAATAATCCAAGGTAGAATTGGAGACGTTGATGCATCCGCATCAAACCCCAAAGCGCCGCACATGCAGCGCTACTTGCGAGTCTTATCACGACCCTGACGGCCATTTAATCGCCAGTCACACCCGAGACACGCTTGTCGTCTCGATTGGTATGCATTTCTATGTCTCTACAACCACGTACTACTGCGCCCGGAAAAGCCCGTCGCGCAGCATCTGTTGGTAAACCTAAGCGCACTAAGAAGGCTGCCACCTTCATAGCTGCTGATCCAAAAGCCCGTCACACCACCGCGCAAAAAAATGCGCGTAAAGGCGTAGTTGCCCTTAGTAAATCAGATGTGGCTCAATCAGGCATGAGTGCGACAACTCGTCGATACTCAGATACCGATCCAACGACTTTTTCTAAAAAGGAAACACGTCTGACTGATCGTTCAAAATTACGCGCCCAGCGATTCCAAGAAAAAACGGCTTCAAGACCGCGCGCCATTGAGGCACCGGACGAGCGCAAAGCGCGGATTGAACTCTCACAAAAACCTGAAAGTCGGGCCAAGAAATTTGTTGCCGAACGCACAGAGCGGGCCAAGCGTCCAGTGGATAAGAAACCTGACTTTAAGAAAAAAGAGTATGTCAAACCAGAGAATAAAAAACCAGAGTACGAGACAACAGCTTTTAAGAAACCAGAGTATAAGAAATCTGACACACGTCCAACAAATCGTCGTGACGCAGCAAAAGCAAAAGTTGCACGTACTGATGATGGTCGCCCAAACTTTGTTCCTCGTAAACTAGAAAAGTTCGATCCAACTCGTCCAAAGGGTCGCAGTGAAGCACCTGACACTCGCGCGGCCAATTTTCGCGCAACTCGCCCGGTACGAGATCGCCGCAATGACTCACCAGCTTATGCGCGTGATGACTTTAAGCATTCATCAAAGACACATACAAATGCAGCCATTGACTTTGGAGCAGATGATAATTACATCTCAACGAATTTAGCTGACGCTAACTTAATTGATGCAACTCCACTTACTGAAGTTACAATAACATTCAGTGATTTGGGAATCGCAGCACCACTTGTTAATGCTCTCGCTAAACAGGGAAT